>CAYXWJ010000028.1:3900-6345 GCA_964468775.1 Candidatus Woesearchaeota archaeon | reverse complement strand
GGTTCAAGATAAAATGACATTAAAAGACCTAATAAAAAAAGCATCAAGAATGGACCTTACTACAGGATTGTTTTCCCGTAGAGTTTTATCTGAAAGAGAGAAAATATTGGCCTCTCATGACGGCCATTTCATAACTGTAGAAAAGCACAATGAGCTTAGAACTACCCAAGACCATTCTCATCCCAACATAACCCATAGAGGATATTACCCTGCATCGGAGAAAATTTGCACATATGATTCTGAAGGCAGATTACAGGAAGTTAATGTAAAGAAATTTATGGGCTCCGGAAGTCAATACTTCGGTGCAAAAGTGACTTTTAATCCTCCCGGAAGACTGATTGGCGAAAGGGAAGTTTATTGGAAGTAAAATGACTCTTCTAAATATCAATGATATTCTCGATGGAAGTTATGACAGTCTTGAGGTGGACTTGGATATATCCGGCAATGTTAGGCCTGAACAAGGAAGTATAAGTCAATATTATGTTGTTCCTGAGGGAAATCATAATATAAGAATTGTTGCAGACAGAAAATTTGAAAATTCTCATGGAAGAATATATCTGGCGGCAAAAGAAGAGGGGCGCCGTCTAAAGATAAAAGCTACAGTAAGAACAAAATACAGTTGGCCTGAAGTGTATCATTTTTTGGAGGTTAAGGGTCTTGAATTGGGCGCGCTTGAAACACGAACAATAGAATCAGAATCTACCGCGGCTTAAATGGAAAATCATCACAATAAAACTTTAAAACCAAGCAAAAGATAAAATAAAATGACGGACGAATCAAGAGATGTTTCAGAGGAAGTGGAAGGTCTTATAGGCCTCCTAAGAAAAGGAGTTGATGATATCCTCCAAAAGTTTGAATTGGACGCAGAAGATTTGCCTGAATGCAAATTAAAAGATTTGCAGTCATATTGGGTCTTGCGTGATGCTCTTATTGCCTACAAGAGGGATTTGACCAAGGCCGTGAGAGGGGTCTATCATCCTAGATAACTTATACCCATATCTTTCATAACTTTCCCGTTTTTCTTTTTCCAGCCTGTTAAAAACTTCTTCAAATTTTTCTCTGTTTTAATCTTTGCATAAAGCCTTCCTCTTTTTACGGAAACTTTTTTATGTTTCATACGGAAGCGCTTTGCGTGTTTACTGTTATTTGTTTTTGGCCCGGAAACCAAGATTTCTTTCTTAGGTTTTACAATGAAAAGATATTTTGCAGATGTGCCGTGTCCAGGATATTCGAATTCAGCTCGCTTTATTTCAAAAAATCTTTCTATCTCTCTTTTGAGAAGGCCATAAAACTTCAGAAGCTTGCTCCCTGCAATATCTCCTGATTGTCTGCCTGTTCTTGAACTAAATTCAAAGAACTCAGAGCGTTTTTTCTTGGCTTCACGCTTCCAATCCTTGATGTCCGCTTTTTGAATCTCAAAGAATCTTATCGACGGATTTTTCAGGAAATCTTTGCAGTGCTTCTGGAATTTTCTGAATGTCTTTTCCGAGAGGGCGGCCAAAACGTTCCTTGTCTTGTGCGTCGGGTCTATCAATACTATTGGCGCTTCAAGTTTGGCAGAATTTAAGTCCATAAGGATGTGGCTTTTGTTTTTGTGGTGCTTTTCAAGGTCTATGACAATCTTTCCTTCTTTGGCGCGCGCCATCGCTCTCACAAAATTCATAAAACTCTTGTAATTGTAGACTAAAAGTTCTAGGCCATACCCTGAAAACCCGTGAATGTAAGATTCCGCGCCGTAGCACTTGCACGCATTGCAGAAGGCCTTGGCAAGCATTATGTCATCCAGGGTTTTTTCTCCGTTGATTTTCTTTCGGACATATCTCACATGGTAATACGAAAGGTCTGTTATGTTCACCGCGTCTTTTGGGCCTGAAACTTTTCGTACCGGCACAATTTCAAAGAAAACTTTTTTGTTTCCTTGCGGACGAACCTTGAAGTAATCTCTCGAGCCGTGAATCCTATCTGCTTTGAATCCGCGAAGAATTTTTCCTGTCAAATTTGAAAGATTCTTGTCCGGATATTTTTTGCTGAACCTAATAAAGATATCTATATCATAGTCTTCCTTCTTTATCAGCGTCTTTTTCGCAAGGCTTCCGCCGACGAAAATCTGCGCGTCAATCTTAAACTTTTTTTTATTGTGCTCAAGCCGTGCCAAAAATTCATTCAATGATTTTGAAATCTCACCCAGTTCTTCATGAGATGGCTTTATTCTCTTCAGGACTTCAGAAAAAATATCCTTTGTTTTAGCGCTCGCTTTCATAAACTTTTTAAGAATAAGTTATTTATAAATTTTCCAACTATCTTTCATCAGGATTTCTGATTTCCTTAAGGTCTTTCGTGCTCGCCCTTAACGTCGACGCCAAATCAATTATGTATTTTCCTTCTTCAAGTTTGTAAATTAAAGGTCTTTTTTTGTTAAAAAGATTTACAACATCAATTTCGAAT
>CAYXWJ010000028.1:2423-3890 GCA_964468775.1 Candidatus Woesearchaeota archaeon | reverse complement strand
CTTCTTCAAGCTTGTAGATAAGGGGCCTGTCTTTCCTGAATATTTTCATAATATCAAGCTCAAATTTTCCTTCTCCTGTAACGCGGATAGATTCTATGTCAAGTATGACTGGAGCTTCCTCGTCGGTGATTCCTGCAATCTCACGAATATCATTTTCAACTTTCTTTTTCTCCTCTTTTGGAATCTCGACTATTTGGTTCTTCATGCGCTCAAGCTGGTCGTCTCTTATGTAAAAGAAAAAATGCCCGCCGCAGTCTTTGCAGCCTTCAAGTATCTCACGGCTTCCCGCAGGAATTATTCTCGAACATCTGACGCATTGGTGTGGCATGTCAATTCTAAAATAATGAGAATTATAAAGTTTTGTGTGTTAGCTGCGATAGCTAAAGGATAAGTCATTGTATTCCTCTGCGCCATAAATCACAATCCCTTCTTCATGCTCAAGAACCCAGGATGCAACTCCTGCGTCAAGCGCGCTTTTGCTGCATTTTGTGCAGTAAGGCTCTCCAGAAAACAGCCTATGCCCGTCGTCCCCCACGCTCGTAAAATACATTACACTTCCTCTTCTCCTGTCTTTTGGCGCGTCCATGATCGCTCTTTCCTCCGCATGCACACAACAGCTTTTATCTGTAATTTCTTGGTCTAGGGAACTTTTATCAAGCCCGCATCTTCTTTGGCTTTCAAGATTTCCTGGAGGAGAGTTGAAACCGCGCCCGATTATTTTGCCGTCTTTTTCAAGGACGGCCCCGCATTTCCTTTCCAAACATGTCGCTTTGCGCGCTTCAATTTCTGCCATGGCAAGAAAAAAACTGTGCCTTGAAATTTCTTCAGAATCTTTAACAAATTCCACAAATTTCTGTACCAAAAATTCTTTTTAAAAATTTATATTCAAAATCACTTATTCAGAAGCAGCTCAATCTTCTTCGGATTTCTTTTGATTTCCTTAACTATTGTCGCAGGCCCGATTATTGTCACGGCCCCAAGATCCCCGCCGGCAATCGCTTTTACGAGACCTGTTTTCATCTTTCCAAAGATTCCTGAATTTCCGTTTCCCTGAATGACCGCAAGCTCTATCCCTCTGAAGTTTTTGACATGTCCAATCATGGCCATAGTGTCTCCAATCAGCCTCGTTTCCTCCTCTGGCTTAAGCCTGCCCTGTAGAAGAATTATATTGTTCCCGAGGACAATTCCTAATATTTTCCTGATTCTCTCGTCGCTGCCAAGTCCTTTTATCTCGGAATAAGGGAGAAATTGGATAGAAAACCCTTTTATCTTTCCGAGCCCTCTTTTTTTCTTAGCCATTTTCTATATTATCTATTATATATGTTGTAAAACATACTTTTTAACTTTACTATCGCGATTTTTTCGCAAGTTTAAATATTGATTCGTAAAATTCCTCCAGGTTTTTGCCATAGCGCGCGCTGATTCCGACGACATCATACTCTGGGAAAGCAGATTCAATTTTTTTTA
>CAYXWJ010000028.1:0-2413 GCA_964468775.1 Candidatus Woesearchaeota archaeon | reverse complement strand
GGCGGGGTTGCTAAAATAAAGTGTTCTTTTAATCATTGGCCATCTCGATTTTTCCAATTGGGTTGATAGTTACTTTGATACCAGATAAAGAATTAGGTACGCGAGAAGGATCCGTTGAGTTTCTTTCGCTACGAGAATCAAGATGATGTTTAAAAAATATTTGTTTATTTGATTCCGTCATTTTTTGAACTCTATATAAACTTTTACTAATCATTTTTATGTCTGCCTTTTTCAAGTCTATCTTGTTTGCTACAATCAACACAGGGATTTTTCTGGCCACGAGGTTTCCTATGATTGTAATGTTAACCTGGTTGTATGGATTTTCTGAAGCGTCAAGCACAATTACTACAACATCCATATCATCAAGCCATTTTATGCTTTCGACAACTCCCTGTGTTGCCTCTTTAGCACGTTTCTTGGCCTCGTTCTTTTTCATCTTGAACTTGATGAAATCTTCATAATCTATTTTTGTGGCTATCCCCGGCGTGTCAATCATCTTGAACATCATTTTTTTGCCTTTATAAGAAATTTCAACCTTTTCCTTGAATTGCACATTCCTTGTTTCGTGTGGAATTTTTGACACGCTCCCCATCTCTTCGCCAGTGAAATCTTTGCATATCCTGTTCGCAAGGCTCGTTTTTCCTGCATTAGGCGGCCCATAGAATCCTAGCTTTAGTTCTTTTCCTCCTTTGAAAAGGCCTCCAAATATCCTTCCAAAAAAATTTCTGAAAATTTTTATCGCCATATTAGGTTTACAAATCGTGGCTTATTAAAGTTTTTTATACTTCAGCGGTTATTTCCTGGCTTTTTGTTGCCGAGTCCTACGTCGCCCAGAATTTTGTCGATTGGAATTTCAAGCATCCCTGTCCTTTTTCCCGCATATTTCTTCATCACATATGTAATCTGTTCCCCGCTCCATTTCGCTTTCTTTAGATTTTTCTCTATTTCGCTGTTAGAAAGCCCACGCTTTTTCGCGCTGTTTATATAATTGACCATGTTGAAAAGATCGTTTCTGTTCCTGAAGAGATGGTCCTCGTATTTTCTTTTGTACCATTCCTGCATTGCTATATACACTATGAGGGCGATTACTCCAAGGACTATGAGAGCAAGAACCAGCGCTGTGAGCATGGACTTTAAAGGCGGCGCGGGCGAGATTACCTGCACGCTTAAATCGCTTATTGCAGGCGAGATGAACGCTGGAAGATTCGTGAAATCTACATCTGAAGTCGTGGAGAATGAAATGCTGCTCATGCCTTGGATAGGGACATAAACATAAGAGCCGTCTGCAGTGTCGTTAACTTTTGCTCCGGCGCTGAATTGCAAGTTGTCAAGTTTAGGAACGAACAAATAATAATCTGCATTCGTAGAATTTTCCAGGTTGAACTTCAGCGTGAATACCCTTGTAAGAATTTGATGTGAGTTTCCATATATCCCATAATATTCTGTATAATCAACAGTAGTGCCGAGATTTTGTTGGTTCCAGAGCAGTATGGCATTCACATAATTTTGATCAAGAGAAGAATTGTAATCAGGGCTTATAGTCTGGAGCTCATACGGCACAATTGCTGTCTGGTCCGGGACGAAAGTTATTGACGAAGCTGAATTGCCTTGTGCAATCAAATCCGGGAAATAAATGCCTTGAAGGGCAGATATTACAGGGCCGTAATCTGTGGAGTTTTGAATGCTTTTATTAATGTAATCTACTTGCTGCTGCACATACGCCATGTTGAGGGAAGCATTCAATGCGCGCTGGGTGAACGTGTTGTATGTGGACATCTGGGCCGCTATGCTTGAAAGGCTGTTCTCCAATTTCGAGAGCTGATTTGTTATGGTGTTCTTCGGAGAATTGACTTCTATATTGAAGGATTTATTAGAGCTCAAACCTAAAATGTCAATTGGGGACACGGATACAGTATAATTGTTTGCGGCATAATATGTGTGGGTAACTGTTCCGTTATCAGTCACGGCTGTAGAATTATCTCCGAAATTCCAATATACTATACTAAGTGGGTTAGAGGAGTTTATGTTGGCCACGAATTTTGTAGGATATCCGTATGCCGCTATTCTTGGAATCAAGGATGTTACAGTGGGCACGTTCTTGACCGTTATTTTGTGCGACAGGATCTTGCTTGCATCAATATAAAGATTTATTGTGTAGTTTCCGAAGACGCCGGGCACCACAAGACCAGTGTTATCAAGATATATTTTTTGGAATCCTGATGTGATTTTTGCAGGCGTCTTAGCCACGCTATAAATCTGGTTCTCTGGAATGATTCCCCCGTCTGTTTCATATAGCACAGAGACATTGTTTATTGTAACCTGCTGGTTTGTACCGGATGTTATTTTTATTGGAACTATGCAACCTGATGTGCAATTTAAACTGCCATATCTGTTTAGGATGTAATTCTTGATT
>CAYXWJ010000027.1:0-6472 GCA_964468775.1 Candidatus Woesearchaeota archaeon | reverse complement strand
CGCCAAGCTCTGAAATTGCAGGTCCTGGAACCAGGTCTGTAGGGCCCGCGTCTACTTCAATATCTGTCGGAGCTTCCTGGCCGGCCTTAGCTTTTGCAGGACTTCTGTTTTCAAGCAGGTACGCCGCCAGCTCAAAAGGGTCTTCATTTGAAAAAAGAATGGCTACGCTGTCCTCTATTTTGCCTTTAAGGTTCTCAACAGCCTCATTTCCGAGGGAATCGAGCGCCCTGAATGTTATGCTCTTTTTCGGAACCTTGACAACGGCCTTGCCCCGGAGCTTTTTTGAAATCTCCTGAAACTGCGAGGCAGGGATATTTTTTATTGACGCGATAAGAATTGTATTGTTTTCCTTGGCAAGCTTTTCCAACTCAGAAAGCGTTTTTTTCTTCTCTTCTGAGACATGGGCGGTCTTTTTTCCTGTCATCTTATTTGTATCTTTTGCGGTTTAGTCATGGTGAATTTGACTTCAATATTTTTCACATTGTCTTTTTCTTTTGGAAGAACCTTTATCAACGCGTTATAGATTGTCATTACATTTTCAATAATCTCAGAATCCTTCATGCTCTGCTTCCCCACAGGAGTTTTTATGCTGGCTTCTTTCGCCCTTATCCTTACGGAGTTGTTTATCTTTTTCTTAAGCTCTTCTATTTCTTTGTCAGAAACATTAACAAGAATTCCTAGCTGAGGCGATGGCATTTTCCCCGCAGGACCCAAAACGCGCCCGAACGTTGCCGCGACTTTTGGCATGACGCTCGCCTGCGCAATGAAAAAATCATATTTTTTTACAACTTTTTTCAAATCTTTTTTGTCGTGATATTTCTTGAATTGCTCCGGCGTTATCGTGTCGACATTTTTGTTCTGGCCCTCGAAAAACGCACAAATTTTTTTGTCTTTTATCTTGAAAGGAACATTGACAAAAATATTAATCTGAGATTTCTTCAAGTCGAATTTTTGCAGATTCACGATTAAGTCGACCGTCTGGTCAAACTTCCTTTCCTTTGTCTTGCGCAGTTCAGACAATGCTTTTTCTAATTCTTCTTTGAGTTCTGCCATCTTAACCTCCCACTTTACACGTTAGCGCCATAGAACCATGTGTTGGTAAGGCACTGGAACGAAGTGGTCCAATCGGTATTTTTGTTAGAAACAATTGATTTATAAAACTTTTTATTTCTTCAGCCGCGGATTTAATACCGGGCAGAAAACGATTGACAAATTAATTAATATCCAGAGAACCAAGGAGCTGATCCAGAGATTCCCGCTTACGTTCAGCAGATATTGTATGTAGTAAAGCGTGGCGAAAAACGCGATTTCTGAAATGGCTAAATACCACCAAACTCCTTTTTTCATTAATCCCTTAATATTTTGACTTTTTTAAACTTTATCAAAAATTACAATAATTCTTATAAACAGTTATTTCTCTTTTTTGTAATGGAAGGAAGTTATTATGCGGTGAAACAGAGATTGCATTCATCTGAACCCAAACTTGCGGGACTCTCTCTTGTTGTTGTTTCTGGGGACGAGATAAAGTGGCAAGCAGGCGATACTTTTCTTCCGACGCTACTTGATTTGGAAAATGGGGAACCTAGATTAAAAGAAAATTTGGATTGCAAATACGATATCCACCCTCTTACAGAAAAGCAATTCAAATTATATCAGGCCGCACTTGAAGGTCGGGCATGTAATGTGGGGGGACATTTTGCTTATGCTGATTTTGCAACTAAAACAATCTTATTAGGAGAAATATAATGGAACTAGTCGCATTGCTTTCGACAGGAAAAGGTACATGGGGCCAGGTCTCCGGAC
The DNA here is from genome assembly GCA_964468775.1 of Candidatus Woesearchaeota archaeon. Taxonomy (GTDB): domain Archaea; phylum Nanobdellota; class Nanobdellia; order Pacearchaeales; family GW2011-AR1; genus ASMP01. Next base: position 4,669 of record CAYXWJ010000027.1, on the reverse strand, counting down.
TTATGAAATATGGGGAATGGGACAACATAATAATCATAGGGAGCGACTTCGCATCAAAATTCACCTCAGACAAAAAATTTGAATTCATAAAAGTCGACCTGGATCAAAAGCTTAAGGATTTGCGCGATGATTTATCTAAAAAACTAAAAGGGAAAATCAGAGGAACAGAAGTCGCACTAACAATCGCATCCGGCGACGGAAAAGAACACATGGCACTAATTTCTGCATTAATCAATCTCCCCGTAGGAATAAGATTCGCAGCCCTCACAAAAGAAGGCGTGATTGATTTGTAATTCTAAAGAAATGCGAGAGCCCAAGCAATCATAAGCAGCAGAAGCACGAAAAGGAAGAACCATGTCATTACCCTGTATGAACGCTGTGCGACTTTTTCGTTTTTCGTGATTCCCAACACTGTCAAATAAAAGAATCTGCCGCCGTCAAAGATTCCCATCGGAAGCATGTTAATCAGCGCGACGCTGATGCAGATTAGGACAGTCCACCAAAGAAGATTGTAAATGAATATTCCAAAGCTTCCAAGTTCAGGTGCGTAATATACATGAGGTTTCTTGAACGATACTGCCTGTTCAACCTTTCCGACAATGCTGTCGCTATTGCTGTTGTAGAATCCTATTCCCAGCCACGCTAAACTTGAGTTGTCCGGCCTTGAGCCAAGCATGATGCTCCTGGTTATTGAGCCATTTTCAGTTTCTGTCGTTACATTCACTGTTTGTCCCGGCGAATATCTCAAAATCTGTTCGGAAAGCTGATCAATGTTTTTGACCTCTACGCCGTTGAACTTTGTTATTGTACTTTCAAGATTGTTTTCCACCGCCGGCGCGGAAAAATAGGCGACAATTGTTCCGTTATTTCCTACCTGGTTTTCCAGCATGGATTTCGTCACGATATAATTTTGTCCTTCATACGTCAGATTTGTGAGCCCGTTGCTGTTTACCAAAGAGACCATATTCGTGTAGTTCACAGTTTGTACAATTGTTCCGTTTATGGCCGTTATGCCCGCGACATTCACAGGCACTGTCGCATAGCTATCAAAAATCACTCCTGCCGGCGAGAAGGCTGCCGCGAAAAATCCCCAGAGAATAAAGAAAACGACTATTGCGGTGAGAACATTTGCGAAGGTCCCTGCGGAAAGGCTTGCCATCTGGTCAAATTTCTTGGCCTTCATAAAACTTTTCTCATCCTGCTCTACGAATGCGGCAGGGAAAATAGGAAAGAACCAAGGGAAAAACGCGAAGCCCGTTGTTTTGATTTTTATGTTGTAGCGTCTCATGAAAATTCCATGGAAAAATTCATGAGGGATTGCAATCACTGCGAGGATGACAATCCAGTATGTGAAATAGAAAGGGGGCAAAAAGCTCAGTTTGAAAACTTGCGGAAGATAGGGAACCAGGGGAAGTATCGGCGGAATCTTTATGGCGCGCACAACCAGCGGATTGAAAAGATATATCTTGATTATTGTGTAGACCAAATACAGAACCCCGATTGTAAGAAGATATCCTACAGCAATCGAGACATAGCTTAGCGTCTTGAGGGTTCTTTTGTATTTCCTTCCGACTGTTTCGATAAGTTTCACGCCCCAGCTCGTCCTGTACAAAAACATCAGACCTTCTTTTTTCAAATTCTTCTTGTGCGTGTAAAGGAACGTTGCAAAGAAAACTAAGAAAAATGCAAGGAATCCTAAATCTATGTATGTAAAAATGTCAACCATCACCTTTTCTCAGAAATTATTTTTTCTTCAAAGGCCTGAACGCCCGCTTCCCGCATTTTCTGCAACGGACTTTTCCCTTTAAAATTTTCTGAGGATCTGAGCGAATCTTGCTTTGACAGTTTTTGCATACAAAAACGTTCTTGAAGAGCCTGTTCTGTGCTTCCGGTATTTTTGCCATTATAATTTCCTTTTCACTATTTTACTTCCTTCAATATCCCAATACTCGACCGTGTCGCCCGCATTTATGTCCTTTACATCGTCTGGGCAAGGAACGTCAATTGTCTCAAAGCTATCCATGTCCATAAGGTTCACATTTCCGTCTCCTACTGAAAGGACCTGGCCTTTTTTCTTCTCGACCATGGGAACTTCAAGCCTGTCGTGTCCCGGGACGACGAAAACCTTTTTCTGGTTGTTGATTATTCCGACCGCCTCAATCCTTACTTTCGAATGGCCGTGCTTCCCCGTCTTGCTGATATCCATTTTTTTGACTGTGTAAGGCTCGCCTTCAATCATTATCGAGGTTCCCGTCCGCGCATCGGTTGCGTTGATTATCTTTAAGACCATAACGAAGATAGCAAAAATCTATTTAAAAAGTTTTAGATAAAACTTTTTTCTAATATTAACAATTGTTATCAAGAATATAAATTGTTAAAAAGGACATTTCTATTAAAATAAAAATGACAAATTTTTTATCTCGAAATGAAACATTTGCATTAATGGGGGCAGTTGAAGATTGGATGCCTGAAGACATTCCTGATAAGAGGAATATCAAATTAAGAGGAACTCTTCAAGGCATAGATCTTTATCTTGAAGCTAGGGATTGTATAAAAGTATCGGGTTCAGAATTTTATTCTTATTATGTGGCCAGCATCCATTATCATGGTTTACATCTGGCAACAGAAGTCTCCGGAAATGTTGGCAGTCCTACCTATTCGGATATAGATAAGTTATTTGAAGAAGCTATAGGGAAAGCGGTGCCTAATCGTACAAATATTACTAAAGAAGGAGTAGATCTTGCCAGAAGATTAGCTTCTGAACTTTAATTCTCCACATAAAATTTAAAAACATCCTATCAATTTTTCTTTTATGGCGCTTAAGAAAGGCGATTTCGTGGAGATTGAATTCACGGGAAAGATTACGGATAGCGGAGAAGTTTTTGATTCAAACGTAAAGAGCGAGCTGGAAAAGCTTCATGCAGGCCATGACCATGAACCTGTTGAGGCGCAACCGTTTGTTTTCGCTCTCGGAGAGGGAATGTTCCTAAAGGCAATTGATGACTTCTTGATTGGAAAACCTGAAACTTCTGCAGAATACGAACTTGACCTTGTTCCTGAAAATGCGTTCGGAAAAAGAAATTCTCAACTTATTCAAACGATGCCGGCGAGCGTCTTCCGAGATAAAAACATAAGCCCTGTTGCAGGCGCAGTTCTTGACTTTGACGGCCGCGCCGGAAAAATCCTTGCCGTTTCTGGAGGCCGCATAATCGTCGATTTCAACCACACTCTTGCAGGAAAACCAGTGTCTTACAAAATAAAATTAATCAAAAAAATAACAAACCAAGACGCTAAAGTAAATGCAGTAAACAAATTCTTTTTTGGAAAGGAACCAGAGTTCAAAATTGAGGGGAAGAAATTGATTCTTCAGCTGGAAAGTCAGCTTGCGCCGCTTGGCCAGCTATTCAAAGACAAATACAAAGAAATTCTCGGGCTGGAGTTGGAAGTCAAAGAACCAGAGGCTGAAAAAAGCGCGCAAGGCGACAAAAAATCACAATAATCCTTATAAATCCTGGATAATTATTTTGAGAATGGATGAGATTTATGATGTTTCTTCTGAGGTGAAGGAGATTGACCGAGAGCTTGCAGAGTTGCTCAAAAAACAATCAGCGAAGATAAAAGTCATAGGCGTCGGCGGCGGAGGAAATAATTCTCTCTCAAGAATGCGCGAGATAGGAATCAAAGGCGGAGACCTCATCGCAGTGAACACAGATGCGCAGGATTTGCTTTATACTAACGCGGACCAAAAAATTCTGATTGGCCGGGAACTTACACAGGGACTTGGTTCAGGAAGCAACCCAAAAATTGGAGAAGAAGCGGCAAAAGAATCTGAATCTGAGATAAAGAAAAAGCTTGCAAACAGCGACATGGTTTTCATAACTTGCGGGATGGGCGGAGGAACAGGGACAGGCGCCGGCCCCGTCATTGCAAGCCTCGCAAAAAAGCAGGGCGCTTTAACAATAGGGGTCGTGACGATGCCATTCACAATTGAAGGCCGAAAAAGAATTGAAAATGCGGTCAACGGATTGGAAAGAATGGAAGCCGTTGTCGACACACTTATAGTTATCCCCAACGACAAGCTTCTTGAATTGGCGCCGGAGCTTCCCTTGCAGACAGCATTCAAAATCGCAGATGAAATTCTTACAAATGCAGTGAAAGGAATAACCGAGCTTGTAACGACTTCAGGGCTCGTGAATCTAGATTTCGCGGACATAAAAGCAGTGATGTCAGACGGCGGTGTTTCTCTTATAGGAATGGGAGAATCAGATAGCACAAATCGCGCAGTCGAGGCGATGGAAAAGGCCATACAAAATCCTCTTCTTGATGTTGATATCTCAAATGCGAAAGGCGCCCTCGTGAATGTCGTCGGAGGAAGCGACATGAGCCTCGACGAATGCAAAAACATAATCGAAGAAATAGGGAACCAGCTTAGTCCCGAAGCGAAACTGATTTGGGGTGCGCAAATTTCTCCGGATATGGACAAGGCAATAAGGGTTCTTTTGGTTGTAACTGGTGTGAAAAGTTCTCAGATTCTCGGCCAGGGTGAAACAGTCGAGAGTATGAAGCATAGGGAAATTGAGGAGGAATTGGGAATAGAGTTCTTTGAATAATATTACAATAATTCTTAAAAAATAATCTTTTTTTGAATTTCCATGAATCCAAAACTTTT
>CAYXWJ010000026.1:0-6592 GCA_964468775.1 Candidatus Woesearchaeota archaeon | reverse complement strand
AGAGTTCCCCGGATTAAGTGCTGTGTCTGTTTGTATGTATGCGTTAAGTCCGTTCGGGCCTTCCCTGTTCAATGCAGAGATTATTCCCTGCGAAACCGAAAACTGGAGTCCGAGAGGATTTCCTATTGCAATTACAGACTCTCCAATTTGGGCGTCCCCCTCATTTCCCAACACCAAAGCATTGTAATCTCCCGAAATTTTAAGGAGCGCAATATCCAGCGTATTGTTGTATCCTATGAATTTTGCGCTCTGTGTTTTTCCGTCAGAAGTTGTTGCGGTTATTCCTGACGCGAGATTTCCATTCTGGTCCGCGAGAACATGGGCGTTGGTGACAATGTAATCCGTCCCTTGATTGCTGTTTATTATGAATCCCGTTCCTTGTGCAGAGTCTGTTTTTATTGTAACCACCGACGGCACCGATTTATCAACTATTCCAGAGAAATCATCGCTCACAGATGCTTTTAAGACATCGAATTTTTGGTTCGTTGTCGAAACAGAAGAGCTTAGATTGTTTATTTCTGCCTTGGCCTGCACAAGATTTGTCGAAAGCGTGTTTATGTTTGTTTGCGTCTCTTTTTGGAGCTCAGAGATTTTGCTGTTTAATGAATTGTAGTTCACCTGCTCCTTTACGAACATCATGTACGTGAAAATGCTTAGCGTTATGAGAAGTATGAACATCAAGGAGGAACCACCGATTATGATTTTTTTGTGATGGGGCTTCAATGTTATCTGATGGTTGATTGGTCGAGATTTTTTCGAAGGCATTTTTTAACTAGGATAGAACGAAATAAAAACCTTTTTATTCTGACATTATCTGGTATAAATAGGCTCGTAGTTTAATGGATAGAACTTTCGGTTTCGGCCCGAAGGATGGGGGTTCGATTCCCTCCGAGCCTGTCCCTTCTTTGTGGAGGGATGGGTTCAGCTTCGTGCTACTTTCGATGCGAGTCGCACATTAAATGGAGAAGAAAAAACACGTGCGGGAAAAGAAAAAAGAAAAGCCGCAGCCGGGCGACCTTGTGGAGATTCATCTCACGAAGATAATTTACGAGGGAGTTTTGCTTGAAAGCCCAGAAGACGCAAAAGACATTGTTTTACTAAAGTTGGATTCGGGTTATAATATCGGGTTCAAGAAAAAAGATGTCCTGCAGATTAATGTTCTTGAGGGGTTCAGGGAATCTGGGAGAGCAGGGGAAGTTCCTAAGGGTGCACAAGGAAAGCCAAACATTGCGATGATAATAACAGGAGGAACCATTGCATCGCGCCTTGATCCTAGAACAGGGGGGGTCGACCCTTTATCAAGACCAGAAGACTTGTTCAAATTTTATCCGGAGATTTTTAAGCTTGTTAATGTTTCGCGAATTGAAGTTCCTTTTACAAAACCGTCTGAGGACATGGATTGGAAGGACTGGAAGAAAATTGCACAAGTTACACAGAAGCTTCTTAATGACCCTGAAATTAAAGGAATTATCGTGACGCACGGGACAGATACATTGCATTATACTTCTGCTGCGCTGAGTTTCTTTTTGAAGGACCTGAACAAGCCAGTAGTTTTGACTTACAGCCAGAGGAGCATAGACCGGGCAAGTTCGGATGCGAATTTGAATCTGCAGTGCGCTGCTCTTGCAGCAATTTCCGACATGGCAGAAGTTATGTTAGTCGGCCACGCGACAGAGAACGATGATTTTTGTTTTGCAATGCCGGGCACAAAAGTTAGAAAGCTGCATTCCTCCAGGCGAGATGCATTCAAGGTCGTGAACGCAGAGCCTTATGCAAAAATCTATCCTGATAGGGTGGAGCGAATTTCCAGTTACAATTTAAGGAACAAGAAAAAAGTTAAGCTTGACGCGAAATGGGATGAGCGCGTTGCGTTGGTTAAATTTTACCCCGGACAAAGCCCTGATATTCTGGACTACTATCTTAAGAAAAAGTACAAAGGCCTGGTCTTGGAGATGACGGGGCTCGGACATGTTGCAGCGCGCCGCGCGAGAAATTCTTGGATTAAGAAGCTTAATGAGGTTCAAAAGAGGGGAATGATTGTTTGCGCGGCCGCACAGACTATTTTTGGAAGACTTGATCCTTATGTTTATTCCAGCGGCAGAGAGATTCTGAAAACAGGGGTGATTTACCTTGAGGATATGCTCGCTGAAACGGCTCTCGTGAAGCTTGGATGGGTTCTTGCAAAAACACAGGATAGAGAAAAAGTTAAATCTATGATGCTTGAGAATTTTGCTGGAGAGTTGAATGACAGATTGGAAAAGTAAATTCATACATTTTAAAAACTCTCTAAAATTATTTGGTTGATGGGTAAAGATCCTGACACGATGAAAAATCTTTTTAGCGAATTCTGGAATTTGCTTTGGAAGGATGAGAGCATGAAAGGCTGGATATTTTCAATCGTTTTCATATTTATATTCATAAAATTTATTTTCTTTCCCGTCCTTGGGCTTGTGACAGGGACGCAGATTCCTTTGGCGATCGTTGAATCATGCAGCATGTATCATAGCGGAAATCTTTTCGCGAATTTTGGCGCTTGGTGGACCAGGCACGATACAAAATATACCTCATGGGGAATAAATGAAATGGAATTCAAAAACTTCCCTCTTGAGAATGGGTTCAACAAAGGAGATATTCTTTTAGTGACGCATGCAGATCCTACTAAGCTGAAAGTGGGAGACATAATAATCTACAATGCAGGGATTGCGAATCCTGTGATACACCGAATCATGAATATCACAGAGACGCCTCAGGGACCTGTTTTCTCCACGGAAGGAGACAACAACAACGGCCAGCTCAGCTTTGAGAATGGAATAAGGCCGGACCAAATTCTTGGGAAAGCGCAGCTCAAGCTGGTTCCTTACGCAGGCTGGATAAAACTTATCTTCTATGAGTTCCAAAAACCGGCTTCGGAGCGTGGATTCTGTCACGAGAACTAACAAAAGTTATTTAAATTGATTTTGGATTAACCCAAAATGGAATTTTGCCCTAAATGCGGCGCGGTTCTTGTTCAGAAGAAGAAAAGATTTGCATGTCCAAGATGCGGATATTCATCTAAAGACAAGGTCAAGCTCAAGACTTCTGAGAAAATAGAAGGGAAGAACAAGATAAATGTAATTTCAGAGAAGGACAGCGAAGTCCATCCTGTAGTGGAGCTTGAGAGGCCGTGCGAGAAGTGCGGAAACAAGAAAGCATATTTCTGGACAATGCAGACGAGATCTTCGGATGAATCTGAAACCAAATTCTTCAAATGCACAAAGTGCGGGCATACATGGAGAGAATACAGATAATCAGCTGACTTTCCCAGAAACTCTTTCGGACCAGCCGCACTTTCCACACCTTAACAAAACAAGATTGTTCTCGTCGGAATACTGGGCCCCGAGATCAATTATTTCTGCCTTGTCATAACCGCACTTGCTGCATTTGTGCTTGTAAGTTGCGAACTCGTTTCCCTCTTTGGAAATTTTTCCTTTCTCAAAAAATTCTGTGTCTTCGTGGCGGATTTTCTCTTTTTCTACAAGCGGTTTTTTGGTCATTTTAAATGGCCCTGGAGGGATTTGAACCCCCGACACCTGGATCACTCCTTGTTAATAAGAGTCCAGTGCTCTAACCAGACTGAGCTACAGAGCCAAACCTAAATCTATAACTTTTTCATTTTAAAAACTTTTAGAATCAGCCGAATTTCTTTCTTGCTCTCATGATCCTTTCCAGATCATCTATAAATTCCTTTGTATACTTTATAAGAAGCTTGTCAGATTTTTTTGTCTTGCTCAGAAATTCTTTCGCTTTTTTCAGTGTGCTTTCGTCTGGATACAGCATCGGGGAAAGATTTGCAAAGTATGCTTTGAGATACTGGTTCTCCTGTTCATCGGAGATTTTTTTGGCGTCCTCAAAGAACAAGTCCGTATATTTTCGCAGCTTATCTTTTTGGTTCCGCCAGTAAAATCCAAACATTGCTGTTCTTATGTAATCCAGACTTTTCCCTTTACCCGATACAAAAAGCTTCCAAAATTTTTCTTTGTTCTTCAAGCTTGATGCCTCTGCGGCCGCCGCCTGTTTTTCGCCGCGATCGCTTTTGTCTTTTGATTTTTCTTTTTCCAGGAATTTGTCTGCATCAGGAGATTCCATGGCCTCGAGCCTCATAATGGCTCCCCATCGCTTGTCCTGGTCGAATTCAAAATCATTGAATGTTATCTTGCCTTCGAGGATTTCTGAAATTTTATTAGCAGCCATTTCTCCCGCTCCAACGCTTGAGAAAAGGAGCATCCCGAACCACGTTCCCTTGAGTTCTCTGTCAATTTTTGAATCAAGCATTTTCAGCGATAGTTCAAAAAATTTTTTAGAGAAAGCGCCAGATTCCGCGTCGCTTATGTAATACATTATTCCGCTTTTGGCCTTTAGGAACATTCTTTCAAGAGACATAAGGTTTCTTTCGTTAGGAGAGTTTTTCAGGACAAGTTCAATAAATTCCCGCGGATTCAGAAGCGCGTCCCTTGACATTTCCCAAAGGCTCCCGTAAAGCATCTGGCGGGTGAGGTCGTCAGAAACTTTTCCTATGTTGCCCAGGATAAATTTAAGAGAATCAGGATCGAATATTTGCTTAGCGTAATCAAAGTCTTTGTAGTTTAGGAATACAAAATCCGGCTTTTCGCGGCCCTCAAAATCTTTTATCGCTGTTTCTTTTCCCGTGTAAATTACATTTTTCTCGTCGCTTTTTTTTGGATAGAAGAGCGCTGCTTTGGTTTTATGCTCCCTTAAAATCATGTTTCCTACAGAGGGCTCCTGCAGAATTTTGAAATCTGAAATTTTATTCCCTGAAAGAGAAATCTTTGGCGTGACGGCATTCACTCCTGTTGTTTTTATCCAGCTATCAAACCATTTTTCCAGGTTCATCTTGGAGGCATTTTCAAGGCACTCTAGGAAATCTTTCAACTCTGTATTTTGCCAGGCATACTTTTTGAAATAGTTTCTCGCACCGCGTTTGAAGTTTTCCTCGCCTATGTAAAACATTAGTTGCTTCAGAACTGCGGCGCCTTTCGAGTAGCTTATTCCGTCGAAGTTGCTGAATGCTACGTCAGTGTCAGCGGCAATTGTTGCAATAGGGTGTGTTGTGCTGTACTGGTCTTGGAGATATGCCCACGCCTTTCGCGCATAAAAATCTTCCCAAGCGTTTTTGAATTCCGTCGCGTCTGCCATTGCTATATATGACATAAAGTCTGCAAAGCTTTCGTTTAGCCAAAGGTCTCCCCACCATTTCATCGTCACAAGGTCGCCGAACCACATATGGGTCATCTCATGAAGGATTACATTTGCTAGCAGAGTTTTTTCTGTGTGGGTCATCTTCCTTCTTTTAATCATGGACTCTGCGAATGTCACGGCTCCGGCATTTTCCATTGCCAGTGAATTGAATTCAGGAACAAAAAGCTGGTCGTATTTCGAAAAAGGATATGGAAAATCGAAGAACTTCTCGAAAAACTCCAAGCCCTGTTTTGTTATAGTGAAAAATTCTTCTTTTGGAATATAATGTTCAAGGGATTTTCTGAAGTAAATTCTTAAGGGGATATTTTTGTATTGGTCTTCTGCATGAAGATATTCGCCCAGGCTGACATGGAAAAGATATGTGCTGAGTTTTTTGGTTTTTTTGAAGGATATCGTTTTTTCTTCGCCAAGTATTTCCTCGCTTTCAATCGGCTCGTTTGAAACTGCAGTCCAGAATTTTGGAATTTGGACTTTCAATTTGAATGTCGCCTTCATATCCGGCTGGTCGAAGCAGGGGTAAAATCTGTGCGCGCTATATGGCTCTGAATCGCTGTACAAATATTCTCTTTTGTCCTCGGGATCTATGAATCCTTGGAGGCCCTCTCCTGAATGGTTGTATTTGCCTATGTAATCAATTTCAATGATGTTTTCAGAGTTCTCTTTCAGTCCTTCATCAATAGTCATGGAAAACTTGTCTTTTTTGAATTTTACTTCTTGGCTATTTACAAGAACTTTTTTAACTTCGCTGGTCGTGTCAACTCGCAGGCCCAGGGATTTTTTCGCAAGGAAGAATTTTATTTTTTCTGTTCCTGAAAATTCCTCTGCCTTAGAATGAAATTTCAGGTCAAGACCGTATTCAATTTCTCCATTGATTTGCGCGCGCCTTTCCTCTGCAAATTTTTGAGTGAGAATTTCCTTTTCCATCAAGCGGTTAAAAATCCATTATATAAAAAGTTAATGTTATTTTTCTTCCAAAATGGATTGCATCGCCCACTTCTTCGTGGATTTAAGTTTTCCGACGATGGCCTTCCCTTTTTTCTTCCCTTTGTAATCCGTATGGTCTAATGGAACCGTCCTGAAACTTCCCTTGATGAAAAGGCCTGGATCTTTCTGCCGCCATCGCCGGTATTCTTTTGTTACACGGGGATACTGGCCCTCTTTTCTAAATTTTTTTACCTGTTTTTTTGTTGGTGTTTTGAATTTAGCCATGATGTTTAAAGTATTCAATCTGCCTGAATCTTTTCAGGACTTTTGAATACGGGCCGGGCTCAACAAGAACTTTCGTTTTGGCTTCGTTCAACAGCCTGAATTCATATTGAGAAACGCTTCCTTCTAT
>CAYXWJ010000025.1:0-6888 GCA_964468775.1 Candidatus Woesearchaeota archaeon | reverse complement strand
TCAGAAAGTCTTTAAAACTCTTAATTCTCTAAATTCACAAGGGACCTTAGCTCAGGGGTTTCTTTTAGAAAAAGAAACTACCATGGTAGAAAAATGTTTAAACCGATTAAACGCTAAGGTAACAAGGGACCTTAGCTCAGCGGGAGAGCACATGACTGAAGCTCATGGTGTCCTGGGTTCGACTCCCAGAGGTCCCATTTCAAGAAAACATTTATAAAACTTCAAACACTAAACAAAATATAAAAGAGGAAAATGGCAGAAAAAATTGATATTGTTTCAGTAAGTTATGCTCTTGGAATCATCAGCATCGTGTTTGCTTTCTTCAATCCACTTGCAGGATTGGTGGTGGGAATCATCGGCCTGACGCAAAGCAAGAGAAACAAGTCTACGAAAGCAAAGAGACTTAATATAATAGGTATAATCCTTGGTGTAATATTTTTCATACTTTCGTTGATTGCTCTCGCATATATGGGAAGCAGCAGCGGATTATCAAGCATACTTGGAGGAGCTTAATGAAACAAAAAAACAGGCGCGGGGCAATGGAAATGTCCGTCGGGACGATTGTTACTATAGTTCTTCTTATGGCTGTCCTTGTCATGGGAATTTATTTCGTTACAAAAATAACAACTACCGGTTCCGGTGCAATAGACCAGGTAAATGATGCGATACAGAGCCAGATAAATCAGCTTTTCACATCAGGAAATTCGAATATCGTTGTCTACCCCAACTCAAGAAATATATTAATCAAGAGAGGAGATAGCCCTCCAAAAGGATTTGCATTCGCTGTAAAAAATCCTGAGCCTGTGAAAGCGGACTTTACATATAGTGTTACAGCTACAGACCTACACAATTGTGGAAGCCTCACACCAAGCCAGGCAAATTTATTCTTGATTGGAGGATCCGGACCAATATCTCTGGGCCCCTCAGCAATACAGGACCCTGCTCAGCTCGTTAGAATAGATGCTCCTACGTCTGCACCTACCTGCACAATAACCTACACTCTTACAGTTAGCGAAACAAATCCTAGCACTGACAACGTTTATTCAGTAAATGTCTTTATATCGACGAAATAAAGTAACTTTTTAAATTCCGTTTTCTTAAAACATTTAATGTCTATAAAACTCTACAATACACTTACTCGAAAGAAAGAAGTTTTCAAGCCGATGCACGACCATAAGGTCAACATTTTTGTTTGCGGGCCGACTGTTTATGATCATCCCCATCTCGGCCATGCAAAAACTTACGTTCAGTTCGATGTAATTGTAAGATTCCTGAAAGCGAGCGGTTTCAAAGTTTTCTATCTTCAGAACATCACAGACATAGACGACAAGATAATAAGGAAGGCGGCAGACGAGAAAAAATCATGGAAAGAGATTGGCCAAGAATACGAAACGCTTTATCTGGAAGACATGAAAAAACTTAATGTTGTTTCTGTTAACAAATATGCGCGCGCCACAAAGTACATCCCGGAGATAATCTCTCAAGTCAGGAGGCTGATAAAAAAGGGATACGCATATAAAATTTCTGACGGATGGTATTTTGACCTTAGCAAGGACAAGGATTACGGTAAGCTTGCGCACAGGACCGAGGCCGAGGCTGAAGACGCAGTTTCGAGGATAGATGAAAACAAAGAAAAAAGAAACAAAGGGGATTTTTGCCTTTGGAAATTTTCAAAGCCGGGAGAGCCTGTTTGGAAATCAAAGGAGATTGGAGACGGGAGGCCGGGATGGCACATTGAAGACACGGCCATAACAGAAAAGCAGTTCGGGCCGCAGTATGACATTCACGGAGGAGGACTCGACCTTATATTCCCCCATCATGAAGCAGAGATTGCTCAGATGGAGGCGATTTCGGGGAAAAGGCCGATGGTAAAATATTGGATGCATACAGGATTCCTTGAGATAGACAATGAAAAAATGGGAAAGTCGAAAAAAAATTTCTACACTATAGATGAAATACTCGGGCAATATTCGCCGATGGACCTTAGATACTTTTTCCTTTCTGCGCATTACAGGAAGCCATTGAACTTCAGCCTTGACAATCTTGATTTTGCGAAGAACTCCTTGAAGAAGCTCAAGAATGCAGTTTCAGAATTCAGGAAAGCAGACGACAAAGTCAGCATGAAAAAAGTTGAGGGGGCATTCAGCGAGTTCATGAAGTTTCTTGACGACGATGTAAACACTCCGCGCGCGCTTTCGTACATGTGGGAAATTATAAGAGATGACCGGCTTAACAACTCAGAGAAATACAAACTCATAATAAAGTTCGATGATATTTTTGGATTGGAACTTGACAAAGAAAAGAAAATCAAGATTCCTATGAAAGTGAAAAAGCTCGCGGAAATACGTGAGGCTGCGCGGCGCGAAAAGAAATGGGAAGACGCAGACCAATTAAGGCGAGATATTAAAAACCTTGGATTTGTTGTTGAAGATACAGAAGACGGATATGTTTTGAGGGAAGAAGAATGAATCCCAAAGACGTTGCATTGACATTTAACGATGCAATAAATATAGGAGATGTTAAACATATCTTAGATTTAGAAGGGGAAAATTTCAAATTTGTTGATATTCACAATAAAGGATTCTCCGGAAAAGAAAAAAGCGAAAAGATTTGGGGAGACTTTTTTGAAAAGTATCCAGAATACAAGAATATATTTGACAGGATAATTGAGAAGGGTAATTCTGTTATAATGTGCGGTCATGCAGAAGGATACAAAGAAATGGGAAATGCAATATGGATTGCAAAAATCAGGGGCCGAAAAGTCGAGGAATGGCGAGTCTATAAGGACAATGAAGAGAACAGAAATGCTTTAGGTATTCATTAAATTTATATATCTGTTTTTGTTTTTATTAAAATGAAGGCAACAAAAAACGGCATAACTGAATTTGTGATGGTTGTGATGGCCATCCTAATCGTGATGTTCTTCTTTGATTTCGTTGGCGCTGAGACGGGAACTTTTGCAGTCGCGAGCGGGGCATTGTTTCTTTATCTCGTAAACTTCGCAGTAATATTCAGCCAGGAAAGAAAATACGAGCACAACCAGCCATACAAGCCTTACAAAAGCAGGAAAAGTTTTTTATCGAGGGCGATTACAGGATTTGTGGGCGGATTCAATTATTTCTTTTACATTGGCGGTTATAACCATAAAAAGTACAACACGCAGGTCTGGTATCCTGCAACTATGGAAAGCCTGTTTGGGAGCCTCGCAGAATTCATAATGATGCTTGCATATTTCATACTCGCGACGAAACTTTACGGTTCTCTTGGATATTACACTCTCTTGATTTTTCTGATTCCGATAGTCACGAACATAATAAGCATAATCCGTAAATGAAATACAAAAAATTTCTGAGAAAGATAAGAAAAGAGGGCATTTGCCCGTTCGACAACATGGACTCTTCATTGATGATTCTAAAGAATGATTACGCATATCTTATTCCGGCCGAGGCGCCTTACGTGAAAGACCATCTCCTTGTCGTTCCAAAAAGGCATGTCTTGAGACTTGAAGACCTTAAACAGGAAGAATTGAAAGGCGCACTGGATTTGGTTAAGTCTGCAGTTGAAGCGCTGAGGAAAAAGTATCCTGCAGTTGAGGTCGAGTACAGGGAAGGAAAAGACCTTGAAGATGCGGAGAAATCAATACCGCATCTCCATTTTCATATAATTCCTATGTGGAAAGGAGTCAGGCTGAAACGGACCAACAGAAAATTTTTAAGCTTGAAAGAACTTAAAGAAGAAACAAGGAGGATAAAGGATTGGATGCCAAAAGTTAAAGAGTCTGCGAAACATTTTAGCTCTGATGTCAGGAAATCTATAAGCACTGCGATAATCGCCGCGTTCGGTTTGCTTACGGCCTTGGCATGGAAGGACGTCATAAGCGAGTTTGTAAACAAGATAGTCGGCTCAAGTCCTGTTCAGGGGCTTTTAATCAATGCAATCATCATCACGATTATTTCTGTGATAGCCATCGTGATAATTACAAAGTTCCTTGAAAAATGAAATTGAAATATCGGAAAGCGGTTTTTATCCTTACTTATGCTGAGACAAAAAAGGGCATTGAATTTCTTATACTTAAAAGGAAGCATCATTGGAGAGGATGGGAATTTCCAAAGGGAGGAATAGAGAAAGGCGAGACGCAACTTCAGGCTGCGAAAAGAGAGCTTCATGAAGAAACGGGGCGAAAGCCTGTAGGAAAAATAAAAAAGTTCAATTATTCTGGAAGATACAAATATTCGAAGGCCTTAAGAGACAGGCCAGGATACATGGGGCAGACTTATTCTCTTTACGCTGTGAAAGTCAACAAAGGAACGGGGAAGGTCCATCTTGACCCTCTTGAACATTCAGGCCACAGATGGGTCTCTTATCCTGAAGCCCTTAAAAGACTTACATGGCCGGACCAAAGAGAAGCATTGAAGATTGTATGGAAGTGGCTTGAGAAAAAGGGATAGACAAAATTATAAACAAAAAAATCCTTCTTATGAAATGAGATTTCGCGAAAAAACTTTGAGCACAGGAACAAAGATTCTTCTTGGGAAAAATTCTGAGAATAATGATGAGCTCGTAAAAAGTTTCCGCGGGAAGGAAAATGTGATTCTTCACACGGCCGCGCCCGGGAGCCCTTTTTGCGTTATTGAAAAACTTGGCCCGACAAATAAAGAGGTTGAAGAAGCGGCCGCATTCTGCGCGCGCTACAGCCAGGACTGGCGCAACAGCAAAAAAGACATTTCAATGAATGTGTTCACAGGAAAAGATGTAAAGAAAAGATTCTGGATGAAGCAGGGAACATGGAACGTGAGAAAATCCAAGACTATAAAAGTAAAGAAATCTGAAATAAGAAAATTAGTTAGCTAAACCCTTCACAGCATTTTCTAAATCAGCAGCGTAAATTCGCAGCGCCTCAATTTCAGATTCTCCGTGGGCCCTGTATGTTTGGTTAAATTCCTCTGACGAAGATACTGCCGCACTATGAAATCGGTATAACATTGACAGTGGGTGTCCAAGAGGAAGTTCGGCCTGGGCGAATGTAATTCTGTCTTCAAGTTGTTCAAACTCGTCTTTTGGCATTTTAATGGACAACCTTAAAGATTTTTAAAGATTTATATGTTAAGATGTTTATGTCACAGGGCCAAGTTCAATTGGGCAAGCAGGGAATCACAGAAAATTTCATTCTTACTTTGAAGAGCCACTTCAACAGACATGACGATGTTAAAGTTTCCGTTTTGAAAAGCGCGGGTCATCATAAAGACCTTGTGAAAAAATACGCGGACGAGATAGTGGAAAAATTAGGAAATAGATATAGTGCACGCGTCTTAGGTTTTACAATTTTCATCAAGAGATGGAGACGGGCTGTTAGATAGTTTACCTAAATCTTTATAAAGAGTCTTTGTTTTTTTTAAAATAACTGGTGATAAAAATGAAAAGGGGGAATTTAGTTATTGTTTCTTTAATCATAGTATTTTTGGTCATAATCCCTCTTGCATCAGCGAACGTGTTCACTAATTTTTGGGATCAGATTACAGGACATGCGACATCTACGACATGCATCCCTTCCGATATTAAGACAATATCTGTTTTAAGCACGGACACCGTAAATGGGCTGTCTATAGGTGTGACATCTGTCTCGGCCTCAAGTGGATCATATCTTGTCCAGCTAAAGTTGAATGGATTAAACATATATATGTTGGTGGGAGATCTCAGGAGCTATAGTTATAATGGAGTAAACTATAATATCTCAGTTACAAATGCAAGTTCAAGCACAGCGACGATAAAAGTATCAAGATATTGCAGTACAACAACTTATACATGCACAGACAGCGACGGGGGAGTTAATTTCTATACAAAAGGAACAGTCACGAGTAATGAGCCTTCACCTTACCCCCAAACCGCTACAGATTATTGTTCAACTTCAACCACACTTCAAGAGATGTCATGCGGAAGCGATGGAATGCTAGCATTAACAGGATATGATTGTCCTAATGGATGTCTGAACGGGGCGTGTGTAGCAAACAGTTCCGTAACAAAGGCAGCCTGTACAGACAGCGACAACAGCCCGGATTATAGTTCAGGGTATCTTAATTCCATAACACCCCAGAATTATCCTGACTTTTTTACCCAAAGTGTAGCTACAGGAGATTATCAAGGTCAGACCTCATTACCCCATCTCATCTTCGGCCAAGTACCAGATGTGTTAACCCCAAAACCAACTAACAATTCTTATGACATCTATATAGACCATTGTGCATCCAGTCAACAACTCAATGAAGGATATTGCAATGCTAATGGAGATTTGAAGGCTGTAGGTATATTGTGTCCAAGTGGGTGCCTTAATGGTGCATGTGTAGTTAATAATACAAATTCCACAGTTAATTATAATACTATATGTTTGACTGTTAGTCTGAGCGCTTTAGGAGTATCTGCAATTTCAGGTCAGCCAGGAAATTATTCTGTAACCATTCAGAGAAATACAGGACAAGGATCGACAGTTATTGATGGAATTTATGTGAACTTTTTCAACACCACTACAAGCAGCGGTCTTATTACCTTCTCCGCACTTCAGGAAGGTCAGACAGGGACTCAACTTCTAGTAACAAGACTTTTAAATGCAAACAGGATTCAGTTTGAACCTTTCTTCATTGACAGCGCAGGAAACATACAAATTTGCGGCAATACACAGTCATTTGTTTTTAATGGGGGCACCACAACCAATAATACAGAGTATCAGGGTGGCAATTATACATGCAAGGACACCGATGGAGGAAACAATCCTTATGTTAAGGGGACTATGAGTGGTCCATTAGGCAATGCGACTAGTGGACTATGGACAGATTATTGCACTAACAATAGTTATCTTAATGAGTTCTCCTGTGGAAGCGGAACCAGTGGAGGACT
>CAYXWJ010000024.1:0-6993 GCA_964468775.1 Candidatus Woesearchaeota archaeon | reverse complement strand
GATATTGTTTCAAACCCCTCACATTTATGGAGATTCAAATACCTATTCAATAAAGCTCGTGACGAAGGCCTGTTTGGGAAAGATGTCGAAATAAATTACGTTCCCACAAGGAGAAACATTTTGTTCGAGGACGTTAAAGATGCAGTTCATGGCATTCCTGCATATATAGATTATCGCTGGAAATGGCATAATAAATCATTAAAAAGTTTGGAGAGATCTAACCGTACCTAAAATTCCTTTTCTGGTCTTCAAAGCTTCTTTTGACATCTTCAAGGGTGTTTGCCTCCTTCGGCCCCTTGTCCGGCCGCATCACCGTAAATCTTGGAAACCTCAATGCAAATCCTGAATTATAATTCGGTGAGTGCTGAATTTCCTGGTATGTCACAGCCACGACGACAGACGGCTTTATCTTGACCTTTCGGCCTTTCTCTGATTCAATATGCGGCTTAAGCTTCTCTGTAAGTTCCTTAAACGAAATTCCTCCGGACTCCTTGGTGGCCTTTTCTTTTATCCCGGTCCCGACTTTTCCAATCTCAAGATATTTTTTCTTGTCGGGGTCGTAGCACGCAAGAATGAAGCTGCTCAAATTTCCAGAACGTTTTCCCGTCCCGTATTCTCCTCCAACAATCACCAAGTCCAGGTCGCGCTCTTCTGGCTTCACTTTAAGCATATGTCCGACTCGGCTCCCTGGCTGATATTTGGCATCAAGATTCTTGAACATCACGCCCTCTTGATGGTCTTTCAATGCCTTCCTATAGAACGCCTTTGCTTTCGCCTCGTTGGATGTTATTATCTGCTTAGCGCAAATTATCTTGTATGGATGGTTCTTGACTATCTTTCTTATCAGTTCTGTTCGCTTCCTGAACGGCACCTCCAACATCGACTTCCCGTTGTAATAAAGAATATCAAAAACATTAAGCTCCACCGGCAGTTCCTCTTGAAGTTTCTCGACATTGTGCTTTCTGCGAATCCTCTGGCTGATTTTCTGGAAAGGAGTATAAACTTTTGTCTTCCGATTATAGCCGACCGCCTCAGAGTCAATAATAAAAGACTTCCCCTTCACATATTTCTTGACATAATTTATGACTTCAGGGAATTGTTTGGTAACATTTTCCAGCCTTCGCGTAAAAAGAATCACTTTGTCATCCTTCTTGTGAACCAGCATCCTGAACCCGTCATATTTGTATTCCACTGCCGCGGGCTTCCCGACCCTGTCGAAAGCATCCTTGATATTCTTGGCTTTCTGCGCGAGCATGACTTTTATCGGCTTTCCGACTTCAATATGCAGTTTGTCAAAACCAGCCGTTTTCCCATGTCTCGCAATATCGAAAACAGAGGCAATGTCATTTGATTTGTCGATAGCTTTTTGTATTTCCTTTCCTGACTTGTTCTTCTCCTTGAAAAATGCCTCGGCCATCGCGTCCCGTATCGTGCTTTCTTTTACGCCCATCCTCAGTGAACCAATAAGGGTCCTCACAAGATAAAGCGCCTCTATCGGCGTCGCAGAGCTCAACAATTCAGTTATCAGTGCAAGCTTTTTGTCAACAGAACCTTTGCCCTCCAGCTCCGGAAGCTTTCTCAAATTTTCAAGAACTTTCTCTGTCGTTAGAATATGTTTATGAAGTGTGTGCTGTTTTTTGTGTTTAGAAAAATCTTCGGCTACTTTTCCAAGATCCCCAACTTCCCTCCATTTTTTTACAACATCTTTCGCATCGATTCCTGTGGACTTAGAAATTGCCCTTATTGCAAGCTGATGGCTTATCCCAATCCGTCGCTCATCGTACTCAGGATAAATGTCTCCTAGAAGAAGATAAAGAACATCCCTGTCATCCTCGGAAAGCACCTTCAAAAATTTCGCAAGAATTTCCGTTTTCTTTAGCCTTTTCGTCGTCGAAGAAAGCTCATCGTAAAGTTCTGCAAGTTTTTCGTATTTCATAATCGCCTCTTTTCTAGCAGGGGAAAGATGTTTTTAAGTTTTGGGAATTCTATTCTTCGCTTTCGACTTCGTGCCTGCCTTGCTTCAGTTCAGAAACCTGCTCTGAATCTTTTTCGAGAAGAAGAGTCTCGAACTCTCCAACATGTGCCTTCTCTTCTTTCGCGATGTCAAGGAAGACTCTTTTAATCTTCCCGTCGCTGACGCTGGCCGCAAGCTGCTCATAAAGATTTATCGCATCAAGCTCGGCAATCATCCCAAGCCTAAGCGCCTGTTTGTCATTATCTTTTTTGGACTTCCCAAAATCAATCGGCTCTTTTGATAACATGAAGATTGAAGAGCGATGATGTTTAAATATCTTTCAGTGTAACAATGCTTTTATAGCTTCGAAGAGTAGATAATATATGGGTGGAATTGAGTTAACTCCTGAAGGCATTGAACTGCTCGAAAGAACTGTCATAAAGGGTTTTATCCAGAACCCCTCAGAGATAAGAGCTGCTGCCAATGTTTTGGAATTAGATGTGGATGCAACGCTCAAAAAATATTTAAAAAAATATTTTGAAATTGAAGAGGATTTAGACTTAATAAAATCAGGTGCAGAGCCAATCCATAATCCTATAGATTATTACCTTCCAAACAGATTATAATTACTTCCCTCGTCTTTTCTTTGCTCTCAGGCTTGGCCGCGCTTTTGACATTGGCGACTTGTTTCTCAATCCTCGCGACTTCTTCCCTGAGGAAGTCAGCCCGCGAAGCACGCGCTTTCTGTTGCTGCTGCCGGGCTTTTGTATCCAGTTTATCTTCTTATCATTCTTGATTTCCGTCCTCGAAGGATCCACAAGAACCACTTCATAGAAATAATTTATTCCGTCTTTTCCTATTGGATAAGAATTCAGAACTTCAAGATTGGTGAATTTTCTCGCGACTCTTTGCTCTGCAATCCATTTGTAATTCATCCTCAGATTTTTTCTTGCGTGAAGTCTCTTGGACCTTCGTCCTTTGTTGGGCCTAGGCCTCTTGTGGCCGCCACGCTTTATTCTTACGCGAACTACAACAAATCCCTTTTTGTCCTTGTAGCCAAGCGCTCTTGCGCGGTCGATTCTCAGCGGCTTCTCTACCTTCGTGAAAACAGGGCTCGCACGCCACTCAACCATTCGCTCCCGAAGAACTTTTGCGTCGGGCTTTTTCCAGGCCTGTTTAACATAATGATACATTCCCTTGGTCATGATTTATTGAGAAAAAGTTGATTTAAAAAGATTGAGGTTGGTATGAATGAGGCCGCTCGGATTTGAACCGAGGACTTCCGCCTTATCAGAGCGGCGTTCTGCCTGGCTGAACTACGGCCTCTTATTTTTTGAAAGATTTGTTTTGTTTATAAGTTTTATGAGTTAAGAAATAACCGTATTTTCTCATATGTTTAGGATTTTGAGGATTTATCTCTTGCATAAATCTATGAAACATTTCTATCCCTCTAATTCTTATAAAATATGCCCTTTGGCGATTAAATTTTTTATTATATAATTGGGAATAACTTGTAGCCCTTATTTCCCATTTGTTGAAATATTTTACAAGTTGTTCTGAAAGGTTTTTGGATATTGTCGTTATGTACATAATTGGATAAAGTTTCCCGTTTTTCTTTTCAAGATAAATCCCTCCATCCGTATCAAAAATCCCTCTAACCGCTGCTTTTGCAATCTGATTTTCACTCAAAAATTCTTTAGGAATTTTTATATCATATTTCTTCCCTAAAGGTAAACCCTTTTTTTCTTTGAATTTGACCAATTCATCATTCCAGGTCTGAAAGCCGATAACTCTTGTTGAAGGCATTTTTCTTATGTTTATCTTTGTTCCGAATAATCTTTCGAAAAGAGGCTTAATTCTTTTTACATAATGTTCTTCATCATCTTTGATATGCCCTCTTAACTGATAAAAACCTTTTAATTTTCCCCTGTTCTTGTAGAAATTCATACTTCCATCACCAATATGCCAACCTACTTCTTCTGCAAGTTCTTCAGAAATTTCAGTCGGAAGTCGCATATCAAAACTATGCTCTGAGAGTTTATAAGTTTTTATAAGTTTTGTTGGTCACTTTGCGTCCAACTCAAGCGTCAACTTCCCCTTGGATAGATTGTAATTCTTTATAGGGAGATTTATCGGAATCATCTTAGAGAAAACTTTTCCCTTTCCGAGCGCCTTTATCTCGATGCTGTTCTCAAGTTGCGCGATTGAAACGTCCTTGACAGACTTCACTCCGGGGAGCTTTATTTCATAAATAACTTTATTCGCCAGTCTCCTTATGTTTGTCTCCGGCTCTTCCTTCGGCAATCCTGAAAACTTGTTAAGATTTATCCTTGGAAGCTTAGGGCCTTTCTCTTCAGGAATGTCTTTTTCCGCAGGTTCCTGCCCTTTTAACTGCGGCGCGTTTCCAAAAGAACGCACTTTTATCTCAGGGGGTTTGTTTCCCGAAGTCGAAATACTGATGCTGATTCCGCCTTTCTTGACTAAAGATTTTTTGTCTCCCTTTTTGCCTTGAACACCGGCGGGCCCGTCCATATTGAACTGGCCGTTCAAACTTTTAAGAAGAGTATTGAAAAGCATGTTGAATCCGAACGGCAGCTTTATTTCGTCGCCCATGCCTGGAATGAAATCATTTTTTCCGAGCATCCCCCATTCGCGCTCATCTTCCTTCTCCTTCGCGAGGGGCGCCCTACAATAAGGGCAGAAATTATAATCTCCGCCGATTTTCTCTCCGCAATTTGGACACTTTTTTTTGCCGAACATCCCAATGAAAACTCGTCCTTATTTATATAATTTTCGAAGGTTGAAAATACCTTTCTAATGAATGCACCAGCCGGGAATCGAACCCGGGTCACAAGCTTGGGAAGCTCATATTCTGCCACTAGACCACTGATGCTCAATTTGACATATATTTTTCACTTGATAAATTTTTATATATTCACATGAAGAAATAAATTCATGGTAGATAGGAAAATTAGATGGAACCGATTTACAGATACGGGAGAACAAGAAAGGATGAGGTATACATACTATTTTGCTGTTTTAAACGAGCCGAGAGAAATAATTAGAATCAGAGAGCGAATTGTAAATAACATCCTCCATGTGGATGAGGTAATGGAATTAGATTATTTTAAGATTAAAGGGTCGAATGGACTGGGATGTGAGATATTTTCATTTTCTACGGATTCCCCTAATCTTCCCGATTTTTCTAGAATTTACCAGGGCGACGTTCGGCAAGACAGAGATTTATATGAAAGAAAAATGGGCAACTGGGATGCTTATTTTGAAAAATTGCTTGAGGATTAACTTTTTATATCTGGAACTTGTTCTGGATTCATGAAAAACAAAAAAGCATTTTATGTTACGACTGCTATAGATTATGTTAACGCTAATCCGCATATTGGCCATGCATTTGAAAAAGTAATAGCTGATGCTTTGGCGCGATGGAAACGCTTACAAGGAGAAAAAGTCTGGTTCCTTACTGGCGTGGACGAAAACGCGCAGAAAAATGTTGAAGCGGCCGAAAAAGCAGGCGTTCCTGTCAAAGAGTTCGTAGATAAAAATACAAAATTATTCAGGGAATTGTCTGACAAACTGAATGTTTCTTACGATGATTTTATTCGAACGACTGCTAAAGAGCACGGAAAGATTGTTCAGGAAATAGTCAGGAAAATCATGGCTAAAGGAGATATTTACAAGGGTGAATATGAAGGGCTTTATTGTGTTGGGTGTGAAACCTATTATACCGAGAAGGATCTTGTTGACGGAAAATGTCCTGAGCACAATACAAAACCTGAACTACGAAAAGAAAAAGGTTATTTTTTCAGGCTGAGCAAATTTAAGGATAGGCTAAGAAAATTTATCCCGACTTATGTAGTCCCGGAGTCGCGAAAGAATGAGGCCTTGAACCGGCTGGATGATTTGAAAGATGTTTATATAAGCAGGAAAGACACGAAATGGGGTGTCGATTTTCCTGGAGAGAAGGGCTATAAAATTTGGGTTTGGATTGATGCGCTGATAAATTATTACACAGGAGCCAACGGAAACTGGCCTGCTGATGTACATGTTATCGGAAAAGGAATAAACTTTTTTCACAGCATAATCTGGCCTGCGCTTTTAATGTCTGCGGAAATCGAGCTTCCAAAAAAACTTTTGGTTCATGGATACCTTAATATCAGGGGCCAAAAGATGTCTAAAAGCCTCGGCAATGTCATTGACCCTATAGGACTTATTAAAAAATATAGTACTGACGCGGTTAGATATTCTTTGTTCAGATGCTCTGTTTTTGAAGATTCTGATTATTCTGAAGACGTTTTGATTGAGAGGTACAATAACGAGCTCGCAAACAAGCTGGGAAATTTAGTCAGCAGAGTTTCAGGATTGATTGAGAAAAACGGAATGGAAAAAACAGAAGTAAAACTATTGAAAAAAATTAACGAAAAAAAGATTTCTCAGTTGATAGGAAATTTCGAAATTGACAAAGCGCTCAACGAAGTCTTTGCTTTCATAGATTTATGCAACGAATATGTCCAGAAAAATAAGATTTGGGAAACAAAAGATAAGAAAGCACTATATGAATTGAAAGAAAGCATTTTGAAAATTGCGGAACTTCTTTCTCCTTTCATTCCATCGTCAAGCGCGAAAATAAAGAAACAATTTAGCGCAAAGAAAATCAAAAAAGAAGAAGTTTTGTTTAAGAAAATCTAACTAACCCTACTCCCTACTTCAATTTCTCCGTCGGGCTGTAGTAGCCTGACTTTTTCATGGCCTTCCGATGTCGCGGCAAGCATCATTCCCTGGCTTTCGATTCCGCGAAGCGTACGCGGAGCAAGATTCACGAACAAAATAACTTTCCGATCTTTCAATTCTTCTTTTTTATAATACGGCTTTAGACCGGCAACAATCGTACGCTCGCCAAGTTCCCCGACATCAACAGAAAATTTGTAAAGCTTATCCGCACCCTCAATATCCTCAACACTTTTTATTTGTGCAACTCTCAAATCAAGTTTTTGCCAGTCGATAAAAGAAACAATTCCTTCCAT
>CAYXWJ010000023.1:0-7068 GCA_964468775.1 Candidatus Woesearchaeota archaeon | reverse complement strand
CTGACGGCCGCAGCGAGTTTCTGAGGCCGATGCCCGGCGCTGCACGAATGTATCCAGAGACTGATCTTCCGCTGTTAAAAATTTCCAGGAAGATGATTGATGATGCAAAAAAGAATTTGCCGAAGCTTAAGAAAGAGATAGAATCAGAGCTCGAACGCGAAGGCCTTTCAAAAGAACTTATAGGCCTGCTTCTGAAACACGATAAAATTGAACAATTCAAAGAGCTCATGAAAGTATTGAAGCGTGCGGAACTGGTAGGAAAGATTCTCCTGACATATCCGAAAGAAATTTCCGGCCATGAAAAAATTCCGCTGAAAAAAGTGGAGAAAAAACTTAGCTTAGATGTTCTCGGAGAAATTCTGGAGCTCGTAAAGCGCGGAAAACTTTCAGAGAACAATGTTAAAAATGCGCTTGAAAAAATTGCACACGGAAAATCTGTGGAAGAGGCAATAAAATTCGAGTCTGCTCCTTCAGAGAACATCGAGGAAAAAATACACAATATCATAAAATCAAAGCCCGGCCTCTCGCCGAATGCGTACATGGGCTTGATTATGAAAGAGTTTCGCGGAAAGATTTCCGGAAAAGAAGCGATGGAGATGATTCTAAAGTTTGCAAAACAATAATTTAATAAATAACTTTTTCGTTCTTTGTCTATGAAAGTTCAAAAAAATTTGGTGATAGCGGTAGTTTTGTTTTTGATTCTCCTTGTAATTGGTTCAATAGTATACCATAAAGTCGAGGGATGGGATTACCTCAACTCGCTTTATTTCGTCGTCATGACGGTCACAACGGTAGGGTATGGAGATTTTGTGCCAAAAACAAACATCGGAAAGATATTCACAATGTTTTTCTCTTTCATGGGAATCGTATTCGTGTTCTACTTCATATCAGTAATTGGAAGCGCTTTGTTCAAGAAGCATCTTGGCAAGAAAATATCAGAGGTCAAAGAAGGAGTTAAGAAAGATGTGTCAAAAGACGTGAAGCAAGACGTCAGGCGAAACGTGCAGAGGGATGTCCAGAGAAACGTCCAGAAAGTCGTGAAGAAATCTGCACAAAAGAGGACAAAGTCCATGCAGAAAACCCGAAAAAGATAATTTAATAAATCTGATTTCCTCCTTTTGTCTATGGAAAGGACTTATATTGCAAATCTGAAGCCTAATGAAAAAATTCTGCTCAAGGGATGGGTCCACGAAATCCGCGACTTGGCCAAAATGAAATTCCTAATTCTCAGGGATGTTTCTGGAATGGTTCAATGCATTGTAAAAAAGCCGGAGTTAATCAAAAAAATTTCGGGCCTCTCCTTGGAAAGCGTTGTAGAAATTGAGGGTTCTGTAAAAAAGGCCGATGTCAAAGCAGAACATGTGCGCAATGATGTGGAAGTTGAAGTCTCTAACATAAAAATTTTGAATGCTGCGGAAAATCTTCCGATTCACGTAAATGAAAAAACGACAAAGACAGAACTTCCGCAGAGACTTGACAACCGCTCGCTCGACTTGAGAAAGCCCCGCGTGAAGTCCATTTTCAAAGTCCAGTCAACAATCATAAACGCGTTCAGGGAATTTTTCTACAAAAAAGGGTTCATAGAGATTCAGCCGCCGGGAATCATCGCAACTTCCACTGAGGGAGGAACAGATTTGTTTGAAGTGAATTATTTCGGAAGAAAAGCGTATCTTGCCCAAAGTCCGCAATTGTACAAGCAACTTGCCGCTATTTCCCTCGAGAAAGTTTTTTCCACAAGCGCAGTATGGCGCGCAGAAAAGCATGACACAAGCAAGCACATAAACGAAATTCGCCAGATGGATATCGAAGTCGCGTTCGCAGACGACAAGAAGATAATGAAATACCTTGAAGAAGTCATAAAATATATTGTTGAAAAAGTTATTTCCGACTGCAAACCAGAGCTTAAAATTCTTGGACTTGACAAAAAAGTGAAGGCCCCAAATGTAAAATATCTTACCTATAAGGAAGCTGTAGATGTTCTGAACAAGCATGGATTCAAGATGAAGCAAGGAGAGGACTTCGAACCCGAAGCTGAAAGAAAGATTTGCGAGATTTTTCCGAACACCTTGATTTTCACTTATGAATGGCCGATGGAGATGAAGCCGTTTTACATTTGGCCGAAAAATCCAGACGAAAAAATTTCAGGCGGATTTGATGCTTTGTTTGGCGGAGTTGAAATAAGTTCGGGAGGCCAGCGTGTTCATATTCCAGAAACTCTGATTGGACAGCTTAAATCGAAAAAGCTTAAGCCGGAGCATTTCAAATGGTACATTGACGCATTCAGATACGGGGCTCCGGAGCACGCCGGTTGGAGCATTGGCCTGGAAAGGCTTACAAAAGCGATTCTGGACCTGGACAACATCCGCGAGGCCACAATGTTTTCGCGAGATAGAAAGAGGCTGACTCCTTAAGATGAAAGGTCAAATAATTTTACATGCTATAGGAAATGAAGGAAAATTTAATTACTATGTCTTAGATAAAAGGCAAAAAGTGGCTAAAGCACTCTCCCATATATTCGTTAAATCTTTTGATGTATATTGGGATTTCCATCATGAAACCCCCAAAGGAAAAATAGTGGAAATAAATATAGAAAAATATAAAGATGTTCACGAGACCCATAGGAGTATTAAAGGAAACGCGAGAGTAGACATTTTTTACGGAGACAAAAGGATGTTCTTTGCAATCCATTGTACAGAAAAACAAAGATTAAAATTTAATGAGGCATTATCTAAGATATCTAAAATGCCAAAACCACCTAAAAAACACATGTTTAAATCAAAAAAATGACAAAATACATTTCAATTCAAGATGCAATAAAACAAGCCGCCAAAGGCTCTAAGCGCGTCGCTGTTCATGGATGGATTTACAGAGAGCGCGGCGGAAAAGAGCTTCGCTTCTTGGTGTTGAGAGACTCTACAGAAATAATTCAATGTGTTCTTAAAAAAGAGAAATTCAAAAAACAGTGGCCGGAAATTTCCAAACTGCAGATTGAAGCAAGCGTTGAAATCTCTGGCATGATAAAGAAAGACAAGCGCGCGCCGACAGGTTATGAAATTGATGCTGACAAGATAAATATCGTCGGAACTTCAAATGAATTCCCCATAACAAAAGATTTGAATGAGGAACTTCTTGGAGACAGAAGACACCTGTGGCTGCGCTCGAGGAAAATGGTGGCCATTATGAAAATAAGGAGCGCATATATCCAGGCAAGAGAGGAGTTTTTCAGGAAAGAAGGGTTTTACAGATTTGACACGCCGATCTTGCAGCCGGCTCAATCTGAAGGAGGAAGCACGCTTTTTGAAGTGGATTATTACGGAAAGAAAACATATCTTGCCCAAACATGGCAGCTTTACGGAGAGGCAGCGATTTTCTCTCTGGAAAAAGTTTACAACATGGGGCCGACCTTCAGGGCAGAGGAATCAAAAACATCAAGGCATCTTTCAGAATTCTGGATGGCCGAAGCAGAGGCGGCATGGTGGAGGCTTCCGGAAATTACGGAATTCGCCAAGAAAGAAATACGATACTGCGTGAACGAAACTGTGAAAAGATGCAGAAAAGAATTTGAGATTTTGGAGCAGGATCCAGAGAAGCTTTTGAAGATTGTAAAGAAAGAATGGCCGACGATAAAATACAGGAAAGCTTTGGAAATACTTGAAAAAAAATCAAAAATGAGAGTTAAGTTCGGAAAGGATTTGAGAACTATAGAAGAAGAAAATCTCATGAAGAATTTTGACACGCCTGTTGTAGTGACGCACTATCCCCGAGAAGTCATGGCCTTTTACAAGCCAAAAGACATAAAGAATCCTGACGAGGCTCTCTGCTTTGACATGCTTGCTCCGAACGGCGTAGAAATCGTAGGGGGAAGCGAAAGAAGCCTAGACATAAAAGAGATGACCGAAAATCTTAAGCGAGACGGAGAAAACCCGGAAGACTACAAGTTTTATTTTGATTTGAGAAAATATGGCTCTGTGCCCCACAGCGGCTATGGCGTCGGGATTGAAAGAGTCATTCAGTGGATTTGCGGGCTTGAGTCTATAAAAGAAGCTATCGCCTTCCCGAGAACTATGACCCGGATGGGGCCCTGATTCTGAGATTGTACCTATCAAAAAGGGCATAAAAAGGTTTAAAAATCCTTGAAATACTGGACTTTATCTAAACTGGAGGTTTTCAAATGTCTTATTACGACGAAGATGAAGACATGGACGAGGACGAGTCTGGAGAAGCCGAAGAATCTGAGGAAGAAGACGAAGAATACAGCTCAGACGACGACGATAACGAAGACACGGACTCGGACGACAGCGACGACGATTGGTAGCTGCCGCAAGATAATCTTATTTTATTTTTATTTGATAATTGTGAAGATTTTTAAGTTAAGAACTTCTTTGAATGCAAATGGAATTAAAAAGAAATGTTCCCTTAATGTATGTCATAGGGAGCTTGATGTGGGGTAGGTTTTTTGTACCAGTTTTAGCTTTGTTCTATATTGCCTCACAAGTCACTCTTGCACAATTTTCCTTGATTATGGGGATCTTTTCCCTATCCATTGTTTTGTTTGAAGTTCCTACTGGAGCATTTGCAGATTTGTTGGGTAAAAGAAAGACTCTCATTCTAGCTAGATTTATGTATATAATTGAGGTGGTTATCTTGGCTTTCTTCAACGGTTTTTGGATGTTTTTTGTCGCTAAAATAATCAGCGGTATAGGGGTAAGCTTGTCTTCAGGAACGGGCTCTGCAATGTTATTTGATACACTTAAACGACAAAAGCGCGAAGACAAATACAAAAAAATTTCTGGGAATATTGGAGTAATAACAAATATATCTATGGCTTTTATATTCATTATAGGTGCATTTCTATTCTCTATAACACCTAAATTACCGGCATTGGTCTCTATACCGTTTATTAGTGCGGGCTTCATTCTAACTTTCTTTCTAGAAGAGCCTTACAAAAGCAATAAGAAGATGACTCTTAGGAATAACTGGACCCATATGAAAGAATCATTCAAATTTTTTAGAAAGTCAAATGTTGTGAAATATCTTTCATATATGTCTTTTTTCACAGCTGCGGCAATCTCTATTTCTTTATCGATGTCATCAGCCTATTTTGAGCAGATTCTGATCCCTGTTTATCTTATTGGAGTTCTTGCATTTATTTCCTCAATGACCACAGCATTCACTTCAAAAAAAGCAGATAAATGGGAACAAAAGCTCGGTGAAAAAAAGTCGTTATTTTTTATACAACTAATATCTGTCCTCGGACTTTTTGCAATAGCATTAATGATCCCTATTTGGGGTTATCTATGCTATCTACTAATTCCTTTCGTTTCTGGATTTAGTGCAGTTGTTATAAGTAATTATTCTAACAAACATATCATAACTTCACATAGAGCTAATATATTATCTCTGCAAAATATGTTCAGTGATGTAAGCATCTTCATATTATTTCCTTTTGTAGGATATATTCAAGAGATTAAATCATTTGGATTTTCTTTCTTTGTCTTTGGTGTGATAATTCTTTTGGGATTTCTAGCATTATACTTTTATTCAAGAAGATGGAATTTGAAATTTAATAAAAACTGAATTCATCCTAAATTCCATGGGCCCAATATCCAAGTCTGAATGCATATTTCTCTAAGAATCCTTCAGGTTCTTGAATTGAGTCTGCTTTTCTTTGAAGAGCATCATAGGGGGCCATAAATTCATCCATCATTTTCATCAAAACATCTAAATTTGTTCCGCCTACGCTTACGGCTGGATGTCTAGCTTGACTTTCCAGAAGAACTTTCCTCCCCCCTCCTTCAAATGCCTCTACGATTTTATTTAACTTTTTCATAGAAATTCTCTGTACATTTCCTTTATAAGATTTTCTCTTCACCCAATTCGTAACCCTTAAAAACCCTGCCGATTTTTCATTTTTATGAAGATAAACGGCATCGAACTCGAATGGTTGGGCCACGCGGGATTTCTTATCAAAAACAGCAAGACGATTTACATCGATCCATTCAACATCCGCGACGGACTTGAAAAAGCAGACCTTATTCTGATAACGCACAGCCACTACGACCACTGCAGTTTTCCAGACATGAAAAAAATCGTGAAAGAAGGAACACGGATTATTGCGACGCCCGACTGCCAAAGCAAAATCATGAAGTTCGATGTTCCGATTAAAGTGGAGCTGATTGAGCCGGGCCAGGAAATTGACCTCGGAGACGTGAAAGTTTTTGCGCTTCCCGCATATAACAAAGAGACTCACTTCCATCAGAAAGATGAGGGCTGGGTAGGTTATGTCGTGAAGATGGAGGGGGTTGCAGTGTATCATGCCGGCGACACGGATGTGATTCCTGAGATGCAAAAACTCACAGGATACAGGCAGCCGGACAAGGAATTCGTTGCTTTGCTTCCGGTTGGAGGAAGATACACGATGACTGCGGAAGAGGCCGCGGAGGCCGCAAAAATAATCAAGCCCACGCTCGCAATACCTATGCACTGGGGAGGAATCATTGGAAACGAAGAAGACGCAAAAGAGTTCGTTCAGCTCTGCAAAGACGAAGGCATAAATGCAGAGATTCTAAAAAAGGATTAATCACAATAATTCTTAAAAAGTTTAGAGAATTGGATTTTTTATGGGGAGTCTCCTTAATTCAAGACGGTTGAACAACACAAATATACTTTCAATAATCTTATCTGGGATGTTTGAGGGAAGTGAAAAAAGAGTTTATTGTGAGGACCTTAGAGGACAGCTAGAGAGCACTTTATACGATGCGATAGAACACCCTTTAATAAGGTGGAATCCTGAAGAAGGAATCGGATTTCATTTTGCAACAGAAGGAGCATATCCATGGTCAAGAGACTTCAGGGATGCTTATTGGGTTTTGCAGATGTCATGCACTTATATGGGTTGGTTGAGTCCGGGACATACAGATTATGTGGACTCTCAGATGAAGAATCTTGCAGAACTTATCAGAAAAGAAACCAAAATATCCGATGCAGATTATGATTTTCTCCAAAATCTAGGCAAACAAATAGAAGTAAGTGAACGAATTTCATCTTGGTGACCTTTTCAAAGCATCT
>CAYXWJ010000022.1:0-7494 GCA_964468775.1 Candidatus Woesearchaeota archaeon | reverse complement strand
CAAGAAATCCCCCGGAGCCGAAACCGCTTTTTCTCTCAAGGATGCGCGAGCTTCTTCCCGATGAAAAAGACTTCTCTGCTTATATGGAAATTCTGAAACACGAACCTGTGCGCTCTATAAGATGCAACACACTTAAGATATCTCCAGAGAAACTCAGGGCACGGCTTGAACAGAATCACGGTTGGCGCGTATCTCAGCCTTTCGAAGAATATAAAGAAATTATGATTGTTGAGAACAAATTGGGGCCTGGCGAGCTCGGCCGAGCGCTTGAGCATGTTCTTGGATACTACTACATTCAGGAAATCGCGAGCATGTTGCCGGTCATGGCCTTAAAGCCTAAGCCAGAAGAATTTGTTCTCGATATGTGTTCGTCTCCAGGGAGCAAAACAACGCAAATCGCGGCGGCAATGAAAAACACAGGAACGATAATCGCAAATGAGCTCAGTCTAGGAAGAATAAAAATACTTGCCTCAAACCTAGAGCGCTGTGGCGTAACAAACACCTTGATAACAAAAAAAGACGGCACGCTTCTGCTTAGAAAATTCAAAAAACTAGGATACAAATTTGACAAGATTCTCGTGGATGCTCCTTGTTCCGGAGAGGGTACATTAAGAAGCTCCCCGAAAACTTACAAAATGTGGAACATCCACACAATCAGAAAGCTTTCAAAAATACAAAAAAACCTCGTGGCGGCGGCAATCGAAATGCTAAAGCCGGACGGAGAACTTGTTTACAGCACCTGCACACATGCGCCTGAAGAAAACGAAGCGGTGGCCGATTTTGTTCTCAGAAATTTCCCGAACATGGAAATAGAAAAAATCACACTTCCAATAAATCCCAGGCAGGGCGTTGCTAAATG
The DNA here is from genome assembly GCA_964468775.1 of Candidatus Woesearchaeota archaeon. GTDB lineage: Archaea > Nanobdellota > Nanobdellia > Pacearchaeales > GW2011-AR1 > ASMP01. The sequence continues at coordinate 6,635 of CAYXWJ010000022.1, read as the reverse complement.
GCAAGAAGATGAATATCTTGAAGATGTAAAATACTCGTGCAGGATTTATCCCCAGGACAATGATACAGAGGGATTTTTTATTGCAAAGTTTAGGAGGAAGGAATGAAAATCCCGCAGCTAAAAATCTTGACAACAAAAGAAAAAAGGCAGATTGAAGAGAAGCTCAACAACCAATTCGGAATAAAAAAGATTCCGGGAATTTTGATAGCCCGCGGAGCGGAACGCCTGTTTTTATTTACAGGAGACTTCTCGGTTGCAAAAATTCAAGAGCTTGAAAGAGAAATTCCTATAGAGCGCCTTGGAGTTTACTTTGCAAAATTCGTCAATAATGATATCAAATTAAGCATCGAAGGGGTCCAGCTAATGAAAGACCAAATTACAAAAAACATTTTTCCTTTAGATGAACTCCAAACAGAAGAATGGATGTCGGGCCAAGATCTTCAAATCGCCACAGGAAAACAAGGATTCATAATCCTAAAGCACGGCGAAGACTTCCTCGGCTGCGGAAAAGCTTCGGCTGAAAAGATAGGAAACTTTATCCCAAAATCAAGACGGCTGAAAAATCGCGGGTAAAGTTTATAAATTTCAGGATGTTAGAATTAGCATGAAAATGGACAAATCGGTTCAGATAACATTAATCATTGTGGTAGGGGTTATAATCTTAGGGCTTATAGCATTCAGCTCTTTCCACAAATCTTCATCTTCTGATAATACAATTCAGGTCCAAGGAATTTCAACAATAAAGGCCCTGCCTGATTTAGTCGGAATCTATTTCAGCGTTGACACCACCGGCGCAACAACACAGGAAGCCAGCAACAAAAATTCGGCGATAGTTGACAACCTCACGTCTTCTTTGGAAGCATTAGGATACAACAAGACGCAAATCCAAACTCAAAGCTACAACATTTACCCCGAGTACAATTATCCTTCGACAACCATAAAAGATTACAGAGCAACCCATATGATAAAACTTGAAATTCCGGCAAACGATTCTTCGGCCATAGGTTCGGCAGTCGATGCAGGCGTTAACTCCGGCGCAGGAATAAGCTACATAAACTTTGAGCTGACCCAGGAAAGCCAGAACAAGTACAAGGCTGAGGCAATAAAACTCGCAGCACAGGACGCCACAACAAAGGCGCAGTCGGTCGCAGATGGATTCAACAAAAAGCTCGGAAGACTTGTATCAACTTCGGTAAATGATTTCAATTACATTCCTTGGCTAGCAGCAGACTTCTCAGGAGCGACAAGCCCCGGCGCAATAGAGCAAAAGGCCACGAGCATCCAGCCAAGCGAGCAGGACGTCACAGCAACGATAACAGCAACGTTCGAACTCGGATAAACTTATAAACATCTTTCTGTAATCTTTTTCATGACACCTGAAGAAAAGCAAAAAGCACTCAAGGCAGGAAAGATTGCAAAAGAAGTCCGTGACTGGATTAAACCCCAAATAAAGAAGGGCATGCTTCTAATAGAAATTGCTAACATGATAGATTCAAAGATGGAAGAACTTGGGGGGAAGCCAGCATTCCCTGTAAGCCTAGCAATAGACAATGTTGCTGCTCATTTCACCCCGGCTCATGACGACAAAACTGTTGCGCACGGTCTTTTGAAAGTTGACTTTGGCGCGCACATTGACGGATGGATTTCTGACAATGCATTTTCTATAGACCTCGAAAACAATCCTGAAAATGCAAAAGTTATCGAAGCCTCCGAAGAAGCATTGACCAATGCGTTAAAGACTGTAAAAAAAGGCTTGCCCATAAGTTCAGTGGGAAGAGTCATAGAAGAGACCATCACAGGAAAAGGCCTCGAGCCAATAAGAAACCTGTCGGGCCATTCCATGGAAAAATTCAACCTGCATGCAGGAACCTCTGTCCCCAATTTCGACAATAACGGCTCTGCAGTATTTGAGCCGGGACTTTATGCAATAGAGCCTTTCGCAACAACGGGCCTCGGCCGCGTCCACGACGGAAAACCCACAGACGTCTACCAGCTGGTTTCAGAAAAAAATGTCCGTAGCCCTATCGCGAGAGAAATCCTAAGATTCATAATCCAGGAATACAACGAACTTCCATTTTCTTCAACCTGGATAATGAAAAAGTTCGGAGCTAAAACAATGTTCGGACTTCGCGAGCTGGAGCAAAATGGAAATCTTCATCATTACAATGAGTTAGTCGAGTCTGCATCCAATACAAACAACCCAAAAGTCGCTCAGACAGAACATACTATTCTTATAGATGAAGATGGAAAGATTACAGTAACGACGCTCTGATTATCCTAGGTAACTGCCTTCCATAGGCACGGCTGACTTCGCTGACTGAACGAAATTTTCCTCAATCTTTTTGTAGACTTCAAGAAGCGGCTTGCTTACGCTTGGCTTTATTTTCTTAAGCGCTTCACCGAAATGTTTCTCTGTAACAAACTTTGAATCAAGGGACTCTCTCAAAGAGAGCATTGCAGCTTCTCTCGCAACAGCCTCTAAATCGGCGCCGGTGTAACCCTCAGTCTTTTTCGCAATTTCCTTCAGAAGAGACTCCCTCTTTGCCTTAGAAAGCTCTTTCTTGCCGTCTCCAATAGGCATATTTTTTGTATGAATTTCCAAAACCTGAAGTCTTCCTTTTTCCTCGGGAGCGCCGACCAAAAGGACCTTGTCAAACCTTCCCGGCCTCAAAAGCGCCGCATCAAGCATGTCCGGCCTGTTCGTCGCCCCAATCACGAGAACGTCTTTCATATCCTCAAGGCCGTCCATCTCTGCGAGCATCTGATTCAAGACACGCTCTGTGACTTTTGCTCCGCCGGCCTCTGAAGCCGAACGCTTTCCTGCAAGAGCATCAATCTCGTCAAAGAAAATTATGCAGGGTGAAACTTGCCGCGCACGCTCGAAAACTTTTCTCATCCCCTCTTCAGATTTACCGACCCACATGCTCAAAAGCGAAGGGCCTTTAACCTGAATGAAATTTGCTTCAGACTCCTTTGCAACCGCCTTTGCAAGAAGAGTTTTACCTGTTCCAGGAGGACCATAAAGTAGAATTCCCCTCGAAGGTCTTATTCCCATCCTGACAAAAGTCTCAGGATGTTTCAATGGCCACTCAACAGCCTCGATAAGTTCCTGCTTAAGCTTTTCTAAACCTCCAACATCATCCCATCCGACATTTGGAGTTTCAACAAGAACCTCGCGCATAGCGGAAGGCCGCACAAGTTTCAGCGCGTCCATGAAATCACTGTTCTTGACAATCATCTTGTCTAGGACTTCAGGAGGAATTTGTTCTTCGCTGTCTAACTTCATTTTAGGAAGCATTTTTCTAAGAACATTCATCGCAGACTCCTTGCATAATGCCTCAAGGTCAGCACCCACAAAACCATGCGTCAAACCAGCTATATTTTCAAGCTTAACATCTTTCATCATAGGCATTCCCCTTGTATGAATTTTCAAGATAGAAAGTCTGCCTGCTTTGTCTGGAACGCCAACTTCAATCTCCCTGTCGAATCTTCCAGGACGCCTTAGCGCAGGATCCAATGCATTAATTCTGTTAGTGGCGCCGATAACAATAACTTTTCCCCTTGATTTAAGGCCGTCCATCATCGTCAAAATCTGTGATACAACGCGCCTTTCAACTTCTCCTGAAACTTCTTCACGCTTAGGCGCAATCGCATCAATCTCGTCAATAAAAACAATCGCAGGCGCAGTCTTCTCTGCCTCCTCGAAAATGTCCCTTATCTTTTTCTCAGACTCTCCGTAAAACTTGGACATAATTTCCGGCCCGTTCAAAAGAATAAAGTTCGCCTCAGATTCGTTTGCAACCGCCTTTGCAAGAAGAGTTTTACCTGTTCCGGGAGGGCCGTGAAGCAGAACTCCTTTTGGCGGCTCAATCCCCAATCTATGGAAAATCTCTGGATGCTTCAAAGGAATCTCGACCATTTCACGAATCTTTTTTATTTCATCGGAAAGTCCTCCAATATCTTCGTAAGTTATTTCGGGAATGCTTTCATCCGTGACCTCGACCGCCTTGGGATTCAAAGTTACTTCTGTGTTCTCAGTTATTATCACTGGCTGGCTTGGATTCGTTGAAACAACAACAAATTTTATTTGTGTGAATCCTCCTCCGAGGTTTCCGAATCCCATGTTTCCAAGCATGTCTCCGAGCATGTCTCCAAATTCTCCGCCAAGTTCTTCAGAAAGCAAATCTCTTCTCCTTTGAACCCCGCCAAGAACAACGACATCTCCTTTCACGACAGGGCGTGCAAGAAGGCCTCTTCGCAAGCTCTCCGGCTCGGCCTGGACCATTATATTCTTCTGTGCCGGCGCAATCATTACTTTTTTCGCCTCTTTGACATCAGACTTGGAAATCTTAACTATCTCGCCTATTCCTGTCTTGGCATTTCGCCTTATGATTCCGTCAATTCTGATTATGCCTTCTCCGACATCCGCAGGATATGCCCTGTCCGCGATAGCGACGGTCTCTCTATTTCCCTTGATATTTATGACATCTCCCCTTCTAATTCCAAGCTCTCGCATGACTTCGCCATCGATTCGCGCGATTCCTTTGTAAGCATCGTCCTGCTGCGCTTCAACAACCTTGAGCTGAATTTCTTTCTTCGCCATTTTTATTCTTTTAATTTTTTGGCCTCCTCAAAATTTAAGCTGAGTCTTCCGAAATCTTCGAAGCAGAGTTTGACCATCTGGTTCAGGTCGTCGAAAGTTTTTTCCTGCTGCTGGATGAATGAAACAATCTCTTTCGGGATGGAGACCGCATAGCTGTTTCCAACCAATCTCATTTTAACATGGAACTCTTTATTTTTTAAACTTATGAATTTGCGATACTCTTGCTCATCTGCAGGATGGATTATTTTCTCGTTGCATTTTGGGCAAATCACTGCGCGCATCACAAAACCGTTTTTAGCGACGTTGGCCTTCTGCATTTTCGCGTTGCATTTGTTGCAAAGAATTGTGTTTTCAAAAATGTCTGTCATTTTTAATCTTGCATAATTTTTGTTTTGTTTGTTTCATTTAAATTGATTATAAAACAACCGTGTCCGAGGACACGGCTGTAACTGGTCGAAAAGAGGTGGGATATACTTTTCGTATACACAAAATATGTATACTATTTAAATGTTGCGAATTTTAAGTCCATCAAAAGAATAAGCTCACAATCAAGGCCACAGCACAGGCCGACATGATTCCAGTTATGAGCCACCCGAGAATATTAGATGCCTTCCGATTTGTGTACTTCCCCATGATTTTTTTGTTGTTCGAGATTTTCATAATCATAATCATCAAAGGCGGCGCAGCAATCCCGTTGAGAACGGCCGTGTAATAAAGCATCTTGAACGGAGGAATTCCTATAAAATTCACAACAATTCCGATTATGGTAGCGAAAATTATGACGCCATAAAATCCGTGCGCCTGTCTGAATTTTCTGTAAAGCCCTTCCTTCATCTTGAAAATCTCCGCAAGCGCATAAGAGCCCGAACCGGCAAGAACAGGAACCGCCAAAAGTCCCGTACCTATTATACCAAGCGCGAAAAGAAGGTAAGCAAATTCTCCTGTCAAGGGCCTCAGTGCCTGCGCCGCCTGGTCCGCCGTCTGTATATTAACAATGCCATGCGCGCCCAAGGTCGAGGCAGTCGTAACGATTATGAAAAACATTATCATATTAGAGAAAAACATTCCGCTTATAGTGTCCGCCTTAAGGTTCTTCAGGTCCACGCGCTTGAACTTTGGAATTCCTGCACCCATGCTGCGCAACTCCCGTTTTTCAACCTCTTCCTCGACTTCTTCATTAGCCTGCCAGAAAAATAAATACGGGGAAATTGTCGTTCCAAGGATAGCAACGATGTTAAGAAGGTATGCCTTTGAAAACGAAAATCTCGGCACGAATGTCGAAACTAAAACCGAAATCCAATCCTGTTTGACTATGAAAGCCACGACTACATAAGACAAAAGTGAGAAGGCGAAGTACTTGAGAATTTTTGCGTAGGTCCGATAGGAGACAAAAATTTCCAATAAAAGCGTGAAGGCCGTAATCCCTAGAAGCCACCAAATAAAGCTCACGCCGAAAACAAGCTGGCCCGAAGAAGCCATGGCCCCCAGATCGGCCCCAATATTTATTATGTTCGCAATCAAAAGAATTATAACAGAAAAATAAAGAATTTTTTTCGAATAGTTTTTCTTTATGACGCCTGCAAGGCCCTTCCCTGTTACAACGCCAATTCGGCCGCACATTTCCTGGATTGCAGCCATGAAAGGAAACGAAAAAAGCGCGGTCCAAAGTTGCCCATATCCAAACTGCGCTCCGGTCTGAGAATAAGTCGCGATTCCGGAAGGATCATCGTCCGACGCGCCCGTTATGAACCCCGGCCCAGCCCGCCTGATAATTTTCTTCAGTGAAAACGGCTTTTTTTTCCGCCCAAAAACCTCTTCCAAAAGCAGGTTGTATTTTTCTTCTTTAGAAACCCCAAGGCTGAACCTCTTCCTTTCCTCAGACTCAGTCTTCTTAATCTTGCCCAACTTCGCAGGTCGATTCACCTTCTTTTTTGCCACAAAAAATAGATGGAAACAAGTGTTATAAATTCTTCCGAAGAAAATAGATAATCTTAGCAACTATAAAGGGGTTACAATAGGAAGATTTATAAGG
>CAYXWJ010000021.1:0-7930 GCA_964468775.1 Candidatus Woesearchaeota archaeon | reverse complement strand
TACTGGTAACTTCTTTTACCCCACTCCCCGCTTCTAACCAACCATCATAATCACCATCTTCAAAATCGTCCACGAACATCCTAGGAGAAAACAATTTCCTTGGGTTTTCGATAGTGAAATCAAGTATTTCTCCGGCTGTTTCACAGGGTTCCAAAACCGAAGACATTTCAGGAGTTAACAAATTTAAAATTTCACTTTGTTTTTTGATTTTTTCGTTTTTATTTTTTTGTTCTGATAATAATGTTTCTTTAATATCAATTTTGATATCAAAAATCAGGTCACTTAAACCCGTATTACGGATGGTAAAAGTATCCACAGATGTTTCACCGGAAAACACGCTATCGCTTATGGAATCGGGTGTAACCATAATATCCGGGGGTTCCAGTCCTTCACCCTGAAGGAAAACTGTTAAGATAGGTTCGTTTAAGTCGTTACATTCTATAGTGAGATTTCCTGTCGATATAACCTCAGCAGCCGGAGAAAAAATAACTCCAACCGTCTGAGTCTCACCCGGAGGTACATTAAAATCAGAAATATCGGCAGAATAATCGATATTATCTGATGTGATATTATTGATAATCAAAGTATCTGTACCGATGTTATTAACCTGAAGGGCCAAAGTATCGGGATAGCCTATGAATACAGTATCGAAATCTAAAGTATCCGGGTTAAGTGATATATCAGGTGTGGATATAGGCACGGCAAAACGGCTATTCCAGGTATTATCGTTTATATCATTTGTAATAAGCTCAAAATTAATAGAATGATTTACCGGACATTCTGATAATACATCAAAATTAAAATTTTCTAAACTAACGAAAGGAAAATACAATATTGGCCTCGGAAAAAGCATCCGCGAAAGAAAACTTCATGGGAAAACAACAAAAGAATCTTCTTCCCACAAAAACATAAACCTCAACAAACAAACGCATGAAGTGTCGCTTGGCGACGGCATAGAAATTGATTTGGGAAGCATAGCCAAAGGCTACATAACAGACCGAATTGGAAACTCTCTTGAGTCTCAGGGAATTGAAAATTTTCTAATAGACGCCCGTGGAGATATTCTGACCTTTGGAGAATCATTTCACCTCGTGGAGATTCAACATCCCCGTGAAAAAAGAGAATCTGTCATGACATTAAAATTAAAGAATCAGGGAGTCGCAACGTCGGGAGACTACATGCAGTATCATGAAAGCTTCGAAAAATCCCATATACTGAACCAGTCCGACTTAATCTCTGTCACAGTCATTGCGCCGACACTGGAGATTGCGGATGTCTGCGCTACGGCTATTTTTGTATCGGGAAAGAGTGAAATAAAAAAAATATTGGAACAGAACAAATCAATAAAGATCATGACGATAGACAGAAATTTAAATGCAGAATTTTTCAATGGGTTGGAGGAATTGATTTATGCTGGATATTAAGACGCGAGCCACGTTAGGATGGGCGGCACTGATAATCATATCTCTGATTCCTGTGCTTCTTTGGTTCACTCTCGGGCCCGGACCTTCAGAACTTACCAGCTACGGCGGCATCGTGCATAGTTTCGGAGAACTTTTCGGACTGGTCGGAATGACCATGTTCGCTCTCACTTTTGTTCTTTCAACCCGTATACGCGCAATCGAGGATGTTTTTGGGGGGTTGGATAAAGTCTATATTGTTCATGGAATTTTTGGGGGCACAGCGCTTATTCTGATTTTATTCCACCCGATTTTCCTGGTTCTGAAGTTCGTTCCGTCTAATATTGTGCAGGCCGCGATATACCTTATGCCGAGCTCTTTTTGGTCGGTCAACTTTGGAATTCTTGCCATTCTTGGAATGATAATCCTGATTTACATCACACTCTTCACTAAAATGAAATATCACAGATGGAAGTTCACTCACGAGTTCCTGGGCGCGGTCTTCGTGTTTGCAGTCTTGCATATATTCCTCGTAAGAGGAACAGTCTCAAGCGATTACATTTTCCGCGGATATTATGTTTACGCAGCCGTCGTTTCGGCGATAGGCCTCAGTGCATTCTCGTACAGCCTCTTCCTGAAAAACAGGCTCATAAAAAATGCAGTCTATTCTATAAGCAAAATAAAACACAAGCAAAACTTTTTGACAATAGACCTTGTCCCTGAACACAAGCCAATCCATTACAAATCAGGACAATTCATTTTCGTCAGGTTTTACAATGAGCATCTTTCAGAAGAGCCGCACCCTTTCTCAATCGCGTCGGGTTCCAACGAAAAAACAATAAGGATAATCGTAAAAAAATTGGGGGACTTTACGAAAAGGCTCTCGAACCTGAAGGAAGGCGACAAAGTTTCAATAGAAGGTCCGTATGGAAAGTTCAGCGAATTCCTTCCAAAAAATAAAGACCAGATTTGGATCGCGGCGGGAATTGGAATCGTGCCGTTCATAGGACTGGCCGAAGACATCCTGGAACATAAAAAGCATTCCGAGAAAAAAATAGATTTGTATTACACAGCAAAAGACACGGAAGATTTCGTCGGCAAAGAGACTTTCAACAAGCTGGCAGAAACACATCATCATTTCAGATTCATTCCATGGGAATCGTCAAGGCAAGGCCGCCTCACCATGGAGAACATTAAAAAAAGGAGTGGAAGTTTTGAAGGAAAAGAATTCCTGATGTGCGGCCCTTCGAAATTTAAAGAAGACTTCTTCGCAAGTCTTATAAAAGAGGGAGTGAAAAAAGACAACATACACGAGGAGGTTTTTGACTTCAGATGAGATTCCAAAAACTCAAAAGGAATATTGCAATATCGCTGATGATTTTTGTCCTTGTAATCGGAGGCATCCTTGCAGTAGGATTTTTTCAAAGCCGCGCTAATTACAATTCGCAATTAAGCCTCGGAGCGCCAATCTACACAAACAGAGGAGGAATCATCCAGGCACAGCCAACCCAGAATACCCAAGCGAACATACAGCCCGCACCAGCTCCTGCCCCACCACAGCAACCAACATTTGGTTTCTTCAATTCGGGGATAAGGACTAGGGCAAGCTAAATATATCTTTTTATACCAATAATTTTATAAAACAAATTTTCCTATGTAGATAATGCCCAGAAACAAACATGACACAAGTTACGAAGGTGGAGGAATCGCGTTTGTAGGAAGCCTTTTCATAGGCATAGGCCTTGGAATAAAATATAATCAGGTGGCAGTCGGAGTTATGCTCGGGCTTGGCGTTGGATTCTTGCTTATGGCCATAATTAAGTCACTTCAAAGATAATGGAAAAAGACATCGGAAAAATAAAGAAGAACGATTTCACGGACATAATCATAAGGCTTGATGATTTCGGAGGTCGGCCGGGCGTTACAATCCGCGAGTTCGTGACTGGAGACAGATACACTGGTTTCACAAAAGCAGGGGTGAAAATCCATGCAGCAGACTTTCCAAAGTTCAAGGAGATGATTGATTCCATCGATGATAAAGATTTGCAGACTGACGAAAATTCTGGCTCAGAGGAAAAACCGTTGCCAAAGGCAGCTCCGAAAGGCCAGAAAACATTAGACAAAGAAGAAATGCCTGATTATTGATTTCTGGAACATATATTCTTAAAAAGATAATGGAACTTTCTTGTATATGTTTAGAATAGAGGTTCCTGTGATTGAATCGCTTTCAGGCAGCGAGTTATTAGAGAGAGTTTATACAGAATTATTCTTTGAACAGGTTAAAGGAATAAGAGAATTTGAAAAACCTGTGGAAGTTTTGGTCGCCGAAGACAGAGATTTGGGAAGGATTGACAGAGGAACAATGAAGTATAAGAAAGGTAAAGTTGTCTCTATAAATGATAAGGATTTGCTGGTTGCTAGGGGAACTCCCGCAAGAAGTTATGTCGCGACTGATAGATATATGGGAGATATAAGAATCTCTGAAGATGGGTTCCCTGAATGGCTTGTACCTCTGATGTCTTCAATATATCCTTTTTGGAATTCTGCACTTGTGATTTATCGTGGAGGTGGTGTGGGAATTCCTAAAGATGGCCCCTTTAGCGGATTAGGAGACCTAGTTGATAAAGCAAAGATGTCTGATATTACGATAGGTAAACCCGGACCTTCAAGATACAAAACAGAATTCGCAGATATATGTGTTGAAAGGATAGAGGCAGAAGTAAGAAGAATGTCTTCTGCAATTTAATAACCCAAAACCCTTATAACTACAATTTCTCTTAATTTTCCATGACCTCAAACGAAAGCCACAAGCCGATCCGCCAGCCGATTGTTACAGTTGCTGGCCACGTGGATCATGGAAAGACAAGCATACTTGATGCGCTTAGAGGCAGCTCTATTCAGGCCTCAGAGTCCGGAGGAATAACCCAAAAGATTTCATTCACCCTTTACCCTTCAGAGCAGCTTAGAAAAGCCTGTCCTCTGATTGAAAAACAGGGAATAAAGCTCGACATTCCGGGATTCTTATTTATCGACACGCCTGGCCACGCGGCATTCACAAACCTCAGAAAGCGCGGCGGGAACCTTGCAGACCTTGCAATTCTTGTGATAGATGTTAATGAAGGCATAAAACCTCAGACGGCGGAGGTCATCCAGGTCCTAAAATTGAACAAAGTTCCGTTCGTAATCGCGCTAAATAAAATAGACAAAATCTCAGGATGGAAAAGCTTTGCCGGAGGCAGCTCTGAAGACAATCCAAACCTTAAAGCCAGCATTGAATCGCAAGCTGCAAATGTCAGGCAAAATTTCGACGAGAAATATCTTACATTGATTGGATCTCTGCAAAGCCATGGATTTGACGCGGACCTTTATTATAACATAACAGACTTCACGAAAAAAGTTGCGCTCGTGCCATGCTCTGCTCGGACACACGAAGGAATAGCAGAATTGATTTTGATGCTGTGCGGCCTCTCCCAAAAATATCTTGAGAAGAGGCTCATGCTTGGAGATGACGCGAAAGGCATCATGCTCGAAATAAAAAAACAGGAAAAGGGGGCTCACATTGAGGCGATACTCTATGACGGGACATTAAAGAGGGATGAAGAAATCGCTGTCGCACGATTTGATGGAAAACCAATCATAACAAGAATTCGCGTCTTAGAGGAAATTCTTCCGTTGTCGACGCGTTTCAAGCCAAAAGAATCTGTGACTGCCGCGACGGGCCTCAGGCTCCAGTTGGTTACAAAAGAAGAGATTCTCCCCGGCATGCCGTTCGTCATTTACAAAAACAATGAAAAACAAATTGAAGAAGTTTTCAAGCGCGAGATTTCTGAGACTATAAAAATCAGCAAACAAGGGATAATTGCAAAAGCAGATTCTCTCGGAAGCCTGGAGGCTCTTTTGACATTGCTGCAGCAGGCAAAAATTCCCGTCGTGAGCGCAGGCATAGGAAACATAAACAAAACCGATATAATTCGAGCCAAGGCAAACATAAAGATAAACGAGCTTGACGCAGTGATTGTCGGTTTTAATGTAGAAATCGACGAAGAAGCTCGGGAGATAAAAGGGAAAACCGAAATAATAACAGAAGACGTTATTTACAAACTCATCGAGCGAGTTGAGGAATTCAGGGAAGCGAAAAGAAAGGAAATTGAAAAAAAGCGGATGATGGGGCTTACTGCGCTCTGCAAACTTCGACTGATGAAAGAATATGTTTTCAGGAACACAAATCCTGCAATCTTCGGAGTCAAGGTCGAGGCCGGAAAAATAATTCCCGGACTTGTTCTGATTGACCCCTCTAATGAAAAAGTCGGTAAAGTAAAAAACGTCCAATCGGAAGGAAAATCTGTCAGTGAAGCGACGGAAGGAATGGAAGTAGCAATTTCTGTCTCGGGAATAAATTACGAACGAAGATTAAAGAACGTTAATTTTTTGTATAGCGATATCTCAGAAGGCCAGTTCAAAAACTTCAAGAAAAACCGCGATCTTTTGAGCAGCAACGAACTTTCGCTTTTAAGTGAGCTTGCGCAAATCAAGGAAAAAGGAAAAGAAGGTTGGGGAAGTTAACGGCCCAATCCAAAAAATGAGTGCATTCTTTCTTGTCGTTTGTATTTTTCCAAATCGTCTCCTTCTAAACAACCATATTCATTCAAGATATGCCTTCTCCATTCATGCATTGCAAAATCTGAACCATCCCAAAAAATATTGCTTTCCCACCCACAAGAACAAGAATAAGAATCATCCATAGAGGTGCCTTTGTATGATGGACTGTGTTCAGAGCCTGTCAGTTCAAGAAATTCCTCCCATGCTCTTTTTTTATCTTCAGGAGAAACAGACCTGTCATTTATTTGTGTATTAAGCTGAACTAATCTTTCTATGTCCATTCTAGCCACATCTACCATATCATAAAGTAAGTCGTTTCATTTATATAATTAATTGCGCCTCAGAATACATTCAAAAATTTTAAAAACATATCTCAATTCTTCCTGTCATGATAAGCACAAATGCAGTCATTATGATTATAGGAATTGTCTTCCTGCTTGACAGCCTGATAGTGATCATTTTCCCTAAATGGTGCCTGAAAGCTACAAGGCGCTGGTTCAAAACCCAGAAATCTTTGAAAAAGATAGCTGTTATAGAACTTCTGGCCTCATTAGTGATTCTTCTTATTGGGATGAACATCTAACTTCTAAAACTTTAAAAAGCCATTTCTCAATTAATTATCATGCCATTCAAAATCAATGTTTCAGAGCCCGCAACGGGACGCACTTACAAGTTTGAGCTGGAGTCGGAGGACATACTCGGCCGCGAACTCGGCCAGATTTTTCAGGGAAAAGAGCTTTTGCCTGCTCTGGAAGGATATGAACTTGAAATCACTGGAATGTCAGACAAGGCAGGATTCACGGCCATGAAAGAAGTTGCCGGCGTCGGCTTAAAGAAAGTCCTTCTAAAATACGGAAAAGGGATGCATAAAAGACCGAAGCGTGAAGGAAAAAAGAAGCAATCCAATCCGAACCCCAAGGGCCTTCGATTGAGAAAAACCGTCCGCGGAAGAGTTTTATCTCCGGAGATTGTCCAGATAAATCTTAAGGTCGTAAAACCGGGTAAGGCCCCTCTTGCAGAAGTCTTTGAAGGCCAGGCACAAGGCAAGCCCAAGGAAAACCGTGCGGCAAAAAGAAAGGCTGCGCGTGAAGAGAAGGCAAAGCCTGCAGCTGAGCCAGAAGCTGAAAAACCGGCGGAAGAAGCTACTTTGGCGCAGGAATCAGCCCCTGCCCAATAATTGTAATTACTCTACAAAAGTAACAATAGAAACATTTATAAAGTTCTGGAATTTAAATTTATCATGGAAAAAAGAAGCAAATTTAGACGAATAAAAAATGCAGGACTTTTGGCAGGAATGCTAGCTACTGCTGGCTTGTCTGCATGCGGCCCTAAGGCCCCTCTAAAGACGGAGACCAATTGTGAAGTTTATCAAGGAGATCACTACAGCAACTCAGGAGATCCCACACGTTATGTCTTTGATCCGGCAAAATACGAATTAAGGAGGGGCGGACCCCGCTTTCAAGCAACATCTTCAATGGATTTAAGAGATTTAACCATCGGAGAAAAATACTGCTTTGCACACACGGCCCCTAATAGTGATGGCCTGATTAATATTGTTTCAATAAATCCAGATACAACGCATTATTCAGATTACGCAACCCAATCCGACAAGTAAAATGATGCCTCCAGTACATACAATAAGAAAAATTGTTCCAATCGCAGACGATTTTTCTTGTGTGGCAACCAGTCCGGACTATTCTCCCTCAAGTTTGTTTTTCTACTTTTGGAACAAAGGATTACCCAAGAATTTAGAAGGAGAAAGAGCCCAGATATCGGAGCGTGAGGGAAAGATTTTCATATACCAGGAAATGAATTGTCTAAACGGAGATATTTATACAGCAAAAGTCAACAGGGTCAAAGCAGCCAGTAATTTCCGCAGATATATTGGAGAAATTTCAGAAGCACAAAAGTCGATGTTAAATGATTGGATA
>CAYXWJ010000020.1:0-7955 GCA_964468775.1 Candidatus Woesearchaeota archaeon | reverse complement strand
GTTTTGAAGCACATACATCTTTCTGACAATTTCGGAATGGAGCACACAGAGCTTCCGATGGGCATGGGGAACGTTCCTTTCAAAGAAATTATGAAGAAGCTTGGCGAAAAAGGATACGAAGCCAAGAAACTTATCGAGGCAGGACAATGGTGGCAGCAGATGAAATCAGCGCCTTTCCAAGCAACTCTTGAAGGAATTGGTTCTCCTATTTATGGAATGAAAATGGCTCCTTATTGGGATCAGACTGCGGGACTTTACCAAAGCTATTCTGAAGGCATGCAGGGTCAATGGCTACCCCAGATTAATTATGAAACTTTCGGTTCGGGATTTTCAAGGCTGCCTCCGGAGCTTGGCGGCTCAATGCCAGGCGCGCAGGGAAGCAGAATGTCCGGACGGCCAATGCAGTAATCAAGAAAATTTAAAAACCAGTACTCCATAATATATATTGTAGAATATAAAAGAGATGGCAAAGAAAAAAGCAAAAAAGAGGTCTATGAAATCTTCAGGGAAAAAATCCGATAAGAAGTCTTCTAAAAAATCAAAGGTGTCGAAAGAAGACATCAAGAAATTTCCGACGCTGAAACTTAAGAAAGAGTCTGATATCGCGATGGACTTTGCGACGAAAGCATACAAAAAATTTGACAAGCTGATAAAAGCAGTCGTCCTTTTTGGCTCGACTGTGAAGCAGACACAGGTCGCCGGCTCAGACATAGATATAATAATAATTATTGACGATGTGATGGTTGTTTGGGATCAGGAATTGATTGCATGGTATCGGGAGGAACTTGAAAAGATTTTGAAGACGAACCCTTACCAGAGCGCTTTACATATAAATACAGTTAAAGTAAGCAGCTGGTGGGAAGACCTTATGGTCGGAGACCCTACAGTAATGAACATTTTAAGGTACGGCGAGCCTATGATTGACATGGCCGGATTTTTTGATCCTATCAAGGGGCTTTTGCTCAAGGGAAAAATAAAGTCCACGCCAGAAGCAATTTATTCTGCATTGCAGCGAGCTCCTTTGCATCTTGCGAGAAGCCGGGAAGCAGAACTAAGCTCAATAGAAGGAGTTTTTTGGTCGATGGTGGATTCAGCGCAGGCAGCTTTGATGGCCGCAAACATTCCCCCTGCTTCGCCTGAACATATTGCAGGAGACCTAAAAGTAAATTTCGTCGACGCAGGTAAATTAAAAATGAAATACGTTGTCTGGTATCATGATCTTCTGAAACTGCACAAAGACATTTCGCACGGCCAGATAAAAGACATGAAAGGATTGGAAATAGACGCATGGCAACAGCGCGCAGATGAATTCATGAACGTAATGGCTCAGATTGTCAATGATATCTTTGGTTAAAAATTATTTGCAATTTTTGGATATTCTTTCTAAATCTTCATAGGTTAATTTTAGCAATGGGCTCATAGTGCTAATCCTTCCCCTATTAAAATCTGCATGATATCCTAATCCTGCCAAACTCGTAGGATTTCTTCCTGCGGCAAGATATAATTTTGACAAATCTATAGCTGAATATTCTCTTGGTGAATTTGAAAAGGGCTCTCCCATAACGCACGCAACTGCAGAATCAAGAAGCGCCTGATACCTTTGATTGTGTTGGTTGTCCTTGTGTGATTTAATCCCTATCAGGGCACTAACCGCCGCCAATAATGTAACGGGAAAAATGTCTCTTCTGTCCATTTTAAAAAATTAAAGTTCTTTAAGTTTTGAGGCTAGACCTTTCAAATCCCTTACTCTGGTTGAATTCACCGCATCTACCCTCAGATTTTCGAACATATATTTGTCAAGCGATTCCAGTGCCAAGGAGAATCCTCTGTATTTCTTCTGGGTCTTTTTTGCCTTTTCAACTACATCATCAGGATGGAATCCTTTTGGAGCTTTTTTGTCAAGAATATATTCTGACTTTGCCATCTTTTTCTTAATGGATTCTATTGTCTCATCATGTTTAGTCAACTCTCCCAATATCTGGTCTTTTGACTCCTTATCCAATCCAGCAAGAACAGGAGTATACCATGATGTTAATTGTGAAGGTTTGTATTTGTCTCTTTCTTCATAGAATGCACCCGCATAAGCATTTATGGCCGTAGCAACACCCTCATCAGAAGCAATAGTTCCTTTGACAAATCCTTCTGCTTTTTTACCAAGTTTCAACCCTTTATCGCCTGCAAGAACTTCAAGCGCACCAGGAGCAAATCTGGAACTTTCCTCAGAATGAGCCAGGTAGTTAGCTAACGCTCCATATTGATATTCTTCAAATGCAAGTGGCTGTGGTTGATTTTGTCTTGCCATTTTTCTTAATATTCCCACAACTCTGAACTTTATAAATGTTTCTATTTTGTTACTACTAAGGGATTAATAACGGTCTTGCGTCTCCGCGCGAGACATGTCATAAAGGAAATTCCTGTATGTCGGATCTTCTCTCATCTTTCTAAGTCTTATGTATGTAAAAAAAGGCCCTGCGGGGAACTCTTTTTCTTTGAGGCCCATTTGTCTAAGCTCTCTTAAAATAGCTTCTCGAAATCTCCCGTCTGCCCTAATAAGTTCTTCCAACAATCCCCTGTCAAACCCACTATGTTTATTCATAAAAGAATCTCTTTTTTTGGGAGGGATATTTATGCATGCCCTGTAAATCCCCATGAATATGTCAAATTGCTCGTTTGGGAGATTCAGCATGCATTCAGAAAGTTCATCAAGATTCATTATTATTTCTTCGTCTTATTTTCGTAGACAATCTTCGTTTTGCAGGGCAGTTTCGCCTTGATTTCGTGGAGCGCGTCTCTTGCAAGTTTCAGTCCTTTTTCATTTGGAAGCGCGAGGAAAAAAAGCTTCGAGCCTTTTTTGACAATTGCTGCCTTTCCCATAGATTTCCCGAAGGAAAGCTGCATTCCCGTCTGCATTCGGTCAGAGCCCGCGCCCGTAAGCATTTTGTTCTCTCTCTGAATGTGATGCGGAAACGGAATGACTTTGAAAAGATACAATCCGTTAAGTTCTTTGTTGAGTTTCTTGTTGACATACTGCCTGCAGGCCTCGAGCGCGTTGTGCCTTATCTGCGCCTTTTCCGTGGAATAAACCGTCAATTCATGCGGCAGCTTGCCTTCGTTATATGCTGTCTGCGAGCCCATCGTGAATTTTACAATGCTCTGCGGAGGCACGACCTTAACAAAAGATTTCCCTTTTCTTCTGCTGATTCTGGTGAAAGGAACAACTTTCCTGTGCGTGTATGCGTTTGCTTTTCTTAATCCCATCAGAAACCACTAGCCGTGTTTAATTGTGTAAGATTCATATGTTCTCCATAAAATTTTTTCATAGGACACCCTGCTCCGCCTTCAAGACAAATTTCCCTGTATCTTTCAATGCTCCCTGTTCCCTCAGATAATCCTCTAACCATCTTTCTGATTTCTATACAAGCGCCATTTGGTATATATTCACATGACCTTGATCTTACACTAGTTTCAGGTGTCATTTGACCTCCACTTTTGTCGTTAATGCCTGCCCCGGCAATCCTCTCTCGAAAATAACGCGCACGACTCCTTTATTTCCATGAGGCGCAGAAATCTTGCCCTTGATTGTTTTTCCCGCCGGACTTTTCCATGTAACTTCTTTTCCGACGAGCTTTTCGGCCTTCGCTCTGCTGTCGCTGCCTTCCACTTCTATGAGAAAGTGCTTTTCATGAACTGTATGCCTTCCCCGGCGAAATTGCACAACTCTTCCCTGTGTCATATTAGTTATCAATAAATTTAGTTTTTAAAGTTTCTTACTTTGGGCCAAATCTTTCCTTATAAAATCTTACAACTTCTTGAACGTGATAAGCTAGGTCTTCCCTGTCATTCCATCTTTCAGGCATTGTCCCGTCAGTGAGCACTTTGTCCAGGCCGTCCCTTAAGTCCTGAAGATAATGCGCAAATCCATCCTCTTCATTCAGATTTAACACACAATTTAAGTCAAGTCCAGGAAGCAAGTAATTTGGCCTAACAACGCGATAATTAAGGCGAGGATGTTCTGTAATCTCTGCTAACATGCTCGTAACTCGTTGCTTGTCCTTTCTGACCAACATTCTGTTCTTTTGGTCCTCTATCCTTTCATCTATCATTATCATACAAAAAACTAAAAACTCCAAGTTATAAATCTAACTCTTTTCAAGAACGAAAATTTCTCTGCCGACAATCTGGTTTTTCCTGAATTCCTGAACCGGAAACCCCTGGACAGGCTTTAGTCCCGTCCGTGAAGATATATTGCTTATGTCACAGCCGATTCTTTTTTTGTTCGGGAGCATGATGTAAGGCCCCGTGAAAACAATCCTTCCGGAGACGTTTTTCTTGAGATTGTTCAGAACTGAAGTCATAAGCCCTTCATATCTTTTTAGTGTTGCGCGCGCTTTTCCCTCGGGAGACGCGCGTTTTAATACCATTCCAAGGTCGGGTTCGGTCACGATTGAATTTACCTGTCCTGGCTTAGCCTTGGACGAATCTCCGCAAATCAATTCAAAATCTTTCATTCCAAAATGCCTAAGATTCTTTCTAGCAGAATTTATCGCGCTTATGTCTTTGTCAATTCCAATGGCATGAATTCCCTGGACAAGAGCCTCCTGCAAAATAACACCCACGCCGCAAAAAGGGTCCAGCAAAGTTTCTCCTGGCTTTGCCTGAGCGAGATTTATCATTATTTTTGCCAGTCTTGGAGAAATCGCAAGGCTCTCTCTGCGCACAGGCTTCCCCATGTCCCGCCTTTCAATCTCCTCGTAATCGCAAGTCTCCACAATCCTCCCAAAGCAATCCTTGAAAACAAAAAACTGTTCGTCTATAAGCTTTCTATTTGGGACATAAAGCGCGGTTCCTCCGGATTGGAGTTCCATTTTCCCCGAGATTTGCTTCTCAGTCGCGCGCAGCTTTTCCTCCCGAAATCTTTTTTTCAAATATTTTTTCACTCGCCCGTAAACTTCGTCGGAAGAAAAATCCCAAATAACATAACTGATAGAGTTCTTTGTTCCCTGATAGAGCATTTTCGCGTTAAGCTGGGAATCTAAATCCTCGCCCTCAGAAAGCACGCGGCCGATTGCAATCGTCCCGCCAAGCCGCTCAATAAAGTTCTTTTCAATCACATCTTCAGGGAGCTCTGCAAGAATTGCATTTCCATTATGTGAGCGTTCAAAAGAAAACTTCCCGAAAATCCCGCGAAGTTCCGCAATGGAAAGTTCAGGATTCCTTCCCAATATAAACAGATATTTCATATAACTAAAGTTGACAGAAGATATTTAAGATTATCTAAAGAACAATATCAAAATCCCCGATGACTTTCCTGGCCAACTCAAAAACTCTGGGGTTCACATTCAAAGATTTTTGCGCTTTCTGCTGCTCGACATGTTTCTGCACTTCTTCCATTGTTGAATCAGAGACTCTGTCTGTAATCTTTTTTATCGTGCTGTCAGGCAAAAACAAGAAGCTCGCGTCGTTTGTGTTCAAAAGCTCCGCCGCGACATTCTTTCCGCTCTGCTTATGCATAAGAATCATTCTTGATTTTTCGAGTGAAGCAAGCTGCGTCCTCTGCGCAAACTCAGTCAGCGCGTTTATCAGGATGCTCGCGTTCTTTCTGACATCATCGACTTTCTGCGAATTCAATTTTCCTTTCTTAATCTCGTCTTTGGCCTTTATGATATCCTTCAAAATCCTGAGGCTTTGCGGCGTGAACTTCCCCGTCTTTACAAATCCTTCAAATGCAGGAATCAAATCTTTCTGCGCCTTTTTCCCTGAAATTTCCTTAAGGAGATTCATCACGTCGCCGTAAATCTGCTCAATCAATTCTTCATTGGAATGCTTTTCAATCTGCTTCCTCAAAGTCTCAAGCCTTTTTATGTAAGCATCGGAGTCCTTAACAAGCTTGTCAATCTCAGTCCCTTTAACTTTCATCTTGGGGTCATGTTCATAATCCCTGAACAACTTTACAAGCCTCGCGAGGACTGCAACATCTGTCTTTTTGAGCATTTTCTCTTTCTCCACAAAAATCTTCTCCATAAGCGCAGGAGTTTCCTTGTGCGTCGGCGGCGCGGCCCCGTAAAGCATTATAAGCGCCTGGCTCGGGTTTAACACTTTATAATAAAGGTCAACCATGGCGTCCAACAATCGGCGTTCAACAAGTTTCTCTGTCTGCTCTGCCGTCCTCATGAAAAGGTCAATCGATTCCGGAGAAGGCTTCAGCTTCCCCATTCTCAAAAGCGCTTTCCACGGTAAAAATGTTCCGCGGTCATACAAAGGCACTCCGTCTCGGATGAAAGTGAACATTACGGGGTGCGCGTCTTTTACTGCCTCCCAAAAATCTGTAAGGAGATATATCTGAACATTAAGGATATTGTCTTTTATGCCTGCCATGGCCGTAGCCTCGCTTATGTATTTGTAAATCATCCCGCGCAGCCTTTCCTTCAGCTCAAGCCGGGGCATCTTCTTCACATCAGTGTCGTTGATAATCACGAACGCGTCCACATCCGAGGTTTTCGTAGCGTTTCCGCGAACAAGGCTTCCCCCTATGACATAAGAGACAACGTATTTGTCGAATTTCCCTAGGACAAGATTTTTATGAATTTCTGCAACTCTAAGCCCCGCAAGGAAACCGGTATCATACAAAGGAATTGACAAACCTATAAAATTCACGAGGTCGAATTTGCTGTCCATGCACGCTTCCCAAACGTCTACAGGAGTTTTTATGTAAACCCATATGTTCTGGCCGGACTTGTCGACCATGTCTGCAATCTCTTTTTTTATCTTCGGAATTTCTTTGAATTTCTCCTCGGGAATTATCATGTAAACATGCATCTTTTTCTCGAGTTTCTTGAATTCTGCTTCGGGTATATTTTCTCCGAGCTCGTCCTCTATGAAAGGCTTGACTGCCTGCTGCGGCAAAATTCCAAGCGCCTGCGTGAACGGAAACTTCTTAACAATCACAGCCTTCAGCTTCATAAGCTCCTTCTTGGTCTTGTCGACTTCCTTTTGCATCTCTGCCGCGCCCTCGGGCATTATCTTGTTCTCCCTGTATTTCATGTCAAGATTCATTCCTGGAATTTCCTGAGAAAGATTGGGATTGTCTGAATCCGCCTTGCGATTTTTCTTCTCTGCCATGCCTAAAATTAAGATTGTAAACTTATAAAGGTTTTGAAACCAAAAACTTAAAAGCCCAAATCTCTCTTTATTCTGATTAGGCCCATTAGTCTAATGGTAGAACAATTCGTTTACACCGAATAAGCGGAGGTTCGATTCCTCCATGGGCCATTCAAAATGAAAAAGACAAACAAAAAAGAGGGGGCTTTTGCTACGATTGCGGCGCTGCTGGTTTTGTTTTCTGCGATGTGGAGCGCAACGGTTTCAATTGTGATTTCAGTGGTCGCGCTGGCTGCATTTGCAATCTGGGAATTTTCAAAGAAGAAATAGTTCTAAAATGGATGTAACATATTTTTTACAAAATAGAAAAGTTTAAATAGTCGTATATTTTTTACATTACATGAAGAGAACTTCCGCCAGAAACGAGAGGAGGGCATGGCGCTATGGATTTGCACTTGCTATAACAATCGCAGGAATTGTTTTTAGCTATTTCAAAATTGGGCAGGAGTTCCTTGGATTTGCTTCCGTAGGCTCATGGCTGATTTACGTTGGTTTTGTAATGCTTGCGGTTATAACTCTTCAATTAATTTCCAATAAAAAAAGAATTGTTGACGAACGGATGGAGTTTCTGGCTTACAAGGCCGCAAGAATAACATTCGTTTTCATAATTCTGGCCGCTTTTGTAGTGATGATTGCCGACGGAATAAAGACAATCACAATTCCCTACTCTTACTTCATGAGCTACTTAATTTGCGGAATTGTTCTAGTATATTTTGTTTCCTACAAAATTCTGTTAAGATTGAACTGATGAAAACAAAGATTAGAGAATTGAGGAAAAAATTGAAAATGACGCAGGA
>CAYXWJ010000019.1:0-8539 GCA_964468775.1 Candidatus Woesearchaeota archaeon | reverse complement strand
AACTTGAAAGAAGTAGTAAAGATTTCTAAAGGTTTCAGCGGTGCTTTTATGAAAGAAATTTTTGTTTTATCTATGGTCAACGATATTTCTATGGTAGAATCGGCTAAGAATATTAGAAATAAAATGGATTTGTATAAATCGCAACACGAGGGAATTTTTTTTGAGATTGGATTACCTAAGAAGAGTAATGGTGTTTTATTATTAATATTGCCTGGATTCCCCGAATATCCGCGTCCGAAAGAGTTTATGGAAAAATTATCTTCGGAAGGATATTATACCGTCTACCCTAGATATAACGGAACTTTTGAGAGTGTAGGAAGTTTTTTAAACAATAAACTTACTAAAAATTTACTGGGATTGATTAAATTCTTTGCTAAGAATAAAAAAGTTAAAGAGCTATATGAATTACAAGAGATCCCGTTAGACTTTAAAAAGATAATTCTAATGGGGAGTAGTTTTGGGGGAAGTGTGGGATTACATCTTTCAATGTTAACTGACATTATAGAAAAATTTGTAATTATTTCTCCTGTTCTAGATTTTAAAAATCACAACAAATACGGAAATGAGCAGGATTTGAAAAAATTTAAAAGATTTCTAAAAGAAGGATTTCCGAATGTTTATCGTTTTAAATCTGAAGATTATGATGCACTATTAGAAGGGAAAATAATCCCTCGAATCCTAAGCGATGCGTTACATGGCAGAATAATCTTAATTCATGGTGAAAATGATCCTGTTGTTTCTATTAAAAATTCAGAAAAATTAAAAGGAGTTCACTTTATCCCTCTAAAGGATAAGGGTCACATATCTTTTAAGGATCTTGATTTTGATTTTCTAAAAAAAATTCTAGTTCAGTAACCCAAAACTTTCTTAAACTTCTTGCACCTTTTTCTTTCATGGTAAAAAAGATGATTACTAATTTTGCAATAAACCCTGACAAAGGAACGCTCAAACAATTCAAGGAATGTTACTCTCAGCCCTATGTCATGAAGGCCTCCCTTATGCCTGATGCGCATCTTGGTTATGTGGCCCCGATAGGCGCAGTCCTCGCCGCAAAAGATATGCTCGTGCCCGCATGGATAGGCTATGACATAGGCTGCGGAATGACTGCTGCAAGGCTTCCTAAAAACATATTGAAAGATTTGAAAGCCAATCCAAAGGAAATTTATCGGGAGGTCAAAAAGCGAGTGCCAATGGGTTTAGGGATGATTAACAAATCAGAAAAAACAATCCGCAAAGAGACAAAAAAAGAATACGAAAAAATTCTTAAGAAATTTCGTGAAGGCCTGCACAACAAGCAAGTTCTTCAGTTCCTCGAATCGGGAAAAGCATTGAGGAATCTTGGAACGCTCGGCCATGGAAATCATTTTATAGAGATTGATGAAGATTCTAAAGGCGCGCCGTGGATTGTTGTTCATTCAGGTTCCCGCGCGGTAGGGCACTGGACTGCAAAATTCTATATGAAAAAATCTTCCGGCAACGCGCGCAAATTTGAAGAAACACACCCCCTTCCAATAAATTCAGATGCAGGAAAGGAATATCAGAATCTTCTTGACTTCGGGCTTGAATTCGCGAAGCTCAATAGACTTGAAATAATAAACCAGGTTGTCGCATCAATAGAAAAAGTTCTTGGAAAAAAAATAAAATTTACGGTTTGGACAAACAAGAACCATAATCATGCCCTTAAAGAGCAGGGGCTTTTTGTCCACAGGAAGGGAGCGACGCCTGCAAAAAAAGGCGAGCGCGGAATAATTCCTGCAAACATGCTGGATGGTTCGTTTCTTGTCGAGGGCCGCGGCAATAGAGAATTCATTTCAAGTTCTTCGCATGGCGCGGGACGTGTAATGAGCCGAAGCGAAGCGCGCAAAAAAATAAACGAATCTTTTTTCAGAGAGGAGATGCTTTCTGCAGGAGTCACAGGAAATTTTTCAGAATCTGTTCTGGATGAAGCGCCTGAAGCATACAAAAATATTTACAAGGTTCTCGAAGCGCAAAAAAAATCAATAAAGGTTCTAAGCCATTTGAAGCCGTTCATAAACTGGCATGGGACAAGGCATTCAAAATGACCTTTGCCAGCAAAATAATTTCAGGACTCTCGGGTTGAACTGATTTATCGTGGATGTTATGGTCACCGATTCTGAATAGATGCTTATGCTCTTATTGGCACTGCTGAAAACACATAAGTCGCTCTGCCGACAGATTTGTGCCGCACAATCAATCGTATTCGGACGCTGGTTGTCTATATATAACATAGTGTTCGGTGCAGCCGTGGAGAAATTGCTCCACTGTACTGTTCCAGAAGTCGAAAGTATTTCTGCCCTCATCGTATTATTGAGTTGGATTCCATTGAGTATGGAAATCTCCGTATTGCTTATGACAGATGTAGTGTCCGGCTGTCTTGTACCTTGATTTGCTATCACAATGAGCATGACTCCTGCGATTATCAATATTGCCGTGAAAGCCTCTACGATTCTTATCCACCCTCTTCTATTCTTTTTCACATATTGTTTTACCATGTTCTGACATTAATGAAACCAGATTCAACTTTTCCTCCGCTTGTCAGGTATTGTATAGGGGTTTCATACGCATAAATGTTCACGTTCGCCGCTCTTGTCCCCGGGGTGGTCAGGACAGTTCCATTGTTATAAAGAAAGCTAAATGCGAAATCATTGCTTTTCGGGACCTTAAGATAATCCTTAAATCCCTCGTAATTTGCAGTGTAGTTGCCTATGAGATCGATTATCTTTGATATAAAAATTTCTTTGTCCGTCTTTATCAGGCCAAGACTGTATCCGCTGCCCTCGCTGACCAATTTGCACCCGCCCAAGTTGCCGATTGTTGTTCTTGGAAATTCATTCGAATCGTATATTTTCACGAAACTCGCAGAGGCGTTCTTTGTTATGTAAAGGTCTGTGCCTTTGTTTGAAATCTGCAGGGCAGGAATGCCCCCATTCTCATCTCCCGCAGTAAGATTGGCCCCTGCGCCGGTGTTCGAGAAAAAATTTTGCATCTGCAAGCAACTCTCGGGATCGCTTTTGTTAAAAGATACGGATATTGTTGTGATATTGGCTGATGCTGCATCTATAATTCTTCCCGCGAGATTCTGGGGCAGGTTATTGCTTGTGCTGGTCTTCAATGAGGGCTTCACTATTATGAAAAGGAAAAATATGAAAGTGACGAAAATCACGAAAGATAGCACGAATCCTACTTGTGAACCTCTTTTTCTCATATCTTAATAAAAATAGACATATTCTTAAATCTTTCAACTAATAGCCAAAAATTATTTAACTGGGTGTTTTTAGGATAGAATATGGCAGGAGGTGATAGTCTAGCAGAGGACAGGACGCATCTCGCGAACAAACGGACGCTTTTGGCCTATTGGCGGACTGCACTGGCCTTTATTGCTTTGGGTGCGTTTCTGATAAAATTCGTCCAGACTTCTTATTCTTTGGTTCTTGCATTTGTATCGATAGCTTTCGGAATTATATTGTTCATCTATGGGCCGGTGACTTATACAAAACACAAGAAGAGAATAATCGAAAGAGTTCTTTAATCATCCTCCGAAAATCGCACTAGCCCCGCTTGAGACAAGGAATGCCATGACCATCAGTATGAAGGAATGTTTTATTCCTGATTTCATAGTTCCGTCGGCGAGCTTTCCTATGGTGAGGCCAGAGAAAAGTCCCTGTATCAATAATAAATAGAGGAACGAGTTTGCGAGTTGCTGCTGGCTTATTGGCGCCCCTCCGCTCCCGCCGTAACCTAAAGCGCTTAACGCTGACGAGCCCGCCTCCGCGCTTGAGCCGGTACCAACAAGGTTCCCAAGCAATGGAAGAATCTGGAATTGCAAAACCAAAACAATCACTATGAAAACGACAAAAATTATGTATCCTTCGACAACGAGGGAAGAGATCGACGCTTTCCTTTCTTTTTTCAATCTGTCTGTTGTATTGACCGCTTCCGTCACCGATTCTAGAATCCCTCCTATTTCCCCTCCGCTTTTTTCTGCCTGACCAATCAAAGTCAGAGCCCTCGAGACAGTTTCATTATCAACGTCGTCGGCCAAGGTCTGTAGAGTTTTCTCAAGAGGAATCCCCATAGAGATCTGATTGGCAAGTTTTACTATGTTCGGCGTTAGGACTCCGTAATCTTTGTCTCTGACATTTACTATGCTTTTGCTTATCGGCGTTCCGCTTTTGACGCTTTCAACAAGATTTCTGGAGAACTCCAAGAACATATCTTCCTTTTCTTCCTTTACCTTAGACTCACGAATTATAGAAATTACAAAAGGAGTGAGCGCGATTAAAATTCCTGTCCCGAATATTAGGTAAAAAAATCGTGAGCCTGTAAGAAGCATGGCTATTATCATGGCTGCAATGCCCGCGCCGAGCCCTACCCACTCCACTTTTGTTATTCTGAATCTCATTTTATCCTTGAGGCCTCTTCATATGCAAGAATGTGAGGAAAAATATGTTGACCGCGATTACTCCGACGACCATTATGAGTGTGATTGTGCCTGTGCTTAAAGATATCCCTATCCCGCTGATTCGCATCATCATAAGAAGAAGCATGAGTATCATTGGCGCGGCAACGACGACGCTGATGTAAATATCCATGAATGTCTCGTCTGCTTTGGATTCTTTTTCTATCTCAAGTTTGTGTTCGAAGAGCAACGTCTCTGCTCGCTTATTAAAAAACTCAGGAAGGTCTCCTCCTGACGTTATCGTTGTTGAAAGCCCATTGAAAAGCTCCGAAAGTTTCTGACTAGGGCTATCTGCTGCCTGGCTTCTCAGAGCAGTGACAAGATCGTATCCATAAATATTTATCTCGTTCTGAAGTTTTGTGAATTCTTTCTCAAGGAAAGGGTATTCTTTTGTGGAACTTATGATTGTAAAAATCTTGCTTGGCTCTATCATCGAGCCGGATATTGCAGACATGTGTATGACAGCGAATGGAAGTTCTTGATTTATCTTCCCTGCCACAGCCTTTTTTTCTAGCGACGGATAAAAATATATGAAGAAAAATGTCATGATTGGAAAAAGTATCAAAATCCAGACAACGATAAGGAATCTTGAAAGAAGGTCGGCGCTTTGGACTGTCGTGATGAATGGCGGCAAAGAACCCAGATTGAAGAATAGGAAAAAAAGCATGACGAGAAACCCCACCCCTATTGAGATAAGAGTCGTGAAAAAAATCACAGAGACATATGCTGCAGGAACGAGTTCCATGTTCGCCCTGACCAAATCTTTTTCAAGGTTTTTGAATTTGCCTTTGTCAATCAGATCAATTGCATGATTGTAAAAGAATTTGCTCGCGAATTTTATGTAGCTGCTGGGTGCCTTCTCTTTTTTCTGGCGTTTTTTCTTCTCCCTTTTTTTAAGTCTGGAAATTGTAAGGTTTTCAAGTACTCCGGGGAGAATTTTGCTTTTTTTGTCTGGAACTTCAAGGGCCTTTATGGTCTCAGGGCTGAGGGGATGGTATTGAAGCGCCTGGTTTTTTGGCGCACCTTTCTTAGCAACGTGGACAGGCTGTGTGGCCTGAGCAGGCACAATATTTTTTTGATTGTTCAACGGCTTGAATACTGATATCTTATTCAGAGTGTCTACAATTTGTTGTCCCGTCGCGCCGAGAGAACGGTCCAATGCCCCGATTTGCTTTGCAATCATCTCTTCCACTTCTTCTGAGTTCGAAGTATTAGCATAACTGTATAAAGATTTCATCTCATTCAATATTTCTTTCTGCCTGGAAATCATCTGAGAAATCAGGTTCAGTGCATCACCATTATTTACGGCCATTATTCCGTCGCCCCCAAAATCCCTGTCTCTGTGCTTATGAACTTCTTTTTCAATTCATTGAACTTTTCAGCATCTTTTCTTGCGTGAGCTTTCTTTAACTCCTCGAATTCTTCTTCCAGTGTTTCTAATGCCTTGCCCAGAAACGCGATATCACCATCTCTTATCATTTAAAGAATAAACATTTTTGGTTATTAAATATTTTCCTTATTGGACGCCGTACTTTTTAAGGACCTGATCTGGCTTTTTATAATACTCTGTCACAATTTCCTGTATCTGGTTGAATCCGAAGACCCTCTGCTTGAAAAGATTGTACAGCAAACGGGTCCGTTTTGCAAATTCCTCCTCGAGCTCAGGCATTTCCAGGCCGTACCTTTTGCATATCTTCTCAAAAATCTTGCTGTTCTTCTTGAAATAAAATTGGTCGTCGGCAGGGTGCCATGTGAAAGGCGTGTTGGTGACTGCAATTCCATCCGGTGTGATGTTTATTATTTCCACAATCGCCTTGAGTTTTCTGGTCTCCTGCTTTTGCGCGATTGCGTGGGTCATTATTGCAACACAGTCCAGAACGTTCATCAGCGTAGGGGAAAGTTCAATAGGAGGGGTTTCCAGACGCTTTATCACCGTGTCGACTGAGTCTGCGTGCATTGTACTCATCGAGGGGTGCCCCGACGCCATACCCTGGAACAGAACATAGGCTTCTTTACCTCTGACTTCTCCAACTATAACATAATCTGGGTTCTGCCTAAACGATGCTTTAAGCAGCGCGAAAAGATCCACGACTCCGACGTCGCCTATCCCTGTCGCGCCTCTTGCGACGCTTGGAAGCCAGTTGTCTCTAGGGAGATTCAATTCACGGGTATCTTCGATGGAAACGACACGGGCCTCTGGCGGAATGAAGAATGCCACTGCGTTTAACAGGGTCGTTTTTCCCGCAGAAGTCCCCCCTGTAATCAATATGTTCATTTTGTATTGGACAAGCAGCCAAAGATATGCTAACATTTCTGGGCTCAGAGTCCTGAAAGCCAAAAGTTGCGGTGGTGTCCACGGAGTTTTTGTGAATTTTCGGATTGTGAACGTCGGCCCTTTGGATGTTATGTCCTTAGTGTAAGTTGCATTTACACGGCTTCCGTCCGGCAAGCTTCCGTCGAGAATTGGAGATGCATAAGAAATGTATTTCCCGCATCTTTGCGCAAGTTTTTCAACGAAGTTTTCCAGCCTTTCACTTTCTTTGAAAACGAGGCTCGTCTTTAGGTTCCTGTAAACACGATGCACTATGTAAACAGGAGTCCCTGCGCCGTTGCATTCTATGTCTTCTATGAAATAATCTCGCAGCAAGGGATCCGTTTCATTAAATCCAATGAAATCGCGAACAAGGTAATAAAATATTTTTTTGTAAGTTTCGTAAGAAATATTTATTCCCAGCTCGAACGTAATCATCTTGAATCTTTTGTCAATGTACTCAAGAAGTTTTTGAATATCCTTCTCCACAATTACATCGAAGTTTATCAAGTCGTTCATTGCCCTCACAATTTGTTCTTTGTACTTTTCCTCTGCTTCATCTAGGATAGGCTCTTCTATCTCGTAAATCACTTCATAAATCTTAGGGTCCCAATGAATGTGAATGAATGCATAAGGCGATATTACGGCATATCTAACGTCAATCTTTGTCTTGTCCCTGACTTTTTGCAACGGCGGGACTGTCGGATTGAAATTTATCTGCACCATAGGGTAATCTTGGATTCCCATTAACTTATCACCTCCATATTAACAAGGGTTTTTCCATAAATATCTTTTCCATTGTTTGCTATGAGAAGTTTGTATGCCGTCGGAGCTTGGTTAAGTTCTTTGGCGGCGTCAAGTCCGTTGAATGTGATATTGTAAAGCCCCGAATAATCTATTGTGAGCAGAACATTGTATGCGCTTCCTGCCTGATCTGTCCGCACGATGACATTTCCGTCGGGGACATCTTGCCCTACTTGGCTGTATTCTGAATTGCTTGGAACGCTTATGTATATTTTATCATTAACCCCGTCGACTGTAAGCGTCCCTTTGTTTATCGAGACATCAAGGACTCTTTGATTTCCGGAAGTCCCAAGAGAATTTATTACAGAGTCTATGTCGTTGAGGACGCTTATCGACTGATCTATGACGCTCTTGTCTTGGATTTGTTGTATTTTAGGCCGAACGAATGCCAGAACTAGGCCTATAAGTGCGAATGCAATGAGCGTGTAAATCATCGTCTCGACCCAGACTTGTCCTCTTGATCGTCGACGGAAAAGTCCAAGGTTCGCGTCTACTAAAGACCTCTTTTTCTTTTGCATTGTTAAAATAAGCCAGGAATGGTTTTAATATCTTTCTTTTTATGCAAGTAAAGTGCAATCATCAATCTGGTTTAATTGATCGGTTGCTCCGCACTGCGTCGTTCCGAGTGTGGGTGAAACAGTTATCGAATCTGGTGCCCCTGTTAACCCTGCCGCCGTCACGTTGAACAAGTAAGCGGACCCGCTATTTTTATTTGGTGCTTTGACATTGGTTAACATTGAGGGATACATTACAACGTTTGCTACTGTTGCAGAAGCATTCGGCAACTCGAAGTTTGCGCTATTGCCTTGGCTCGTGACCTCGACGAGTATGCTGTCCACACTGATGTCCCCCATGCTTATTGAGAATTGCAGCTCGTGGCTTGTAGAATTGTAGCAAGTGTATTTGTTGTTGATTGAAACTTTGCCTGTGACATCCACACAGGA
>CAYXWJ010000018.1:0-8601 GCA_964468775.1 Candidatus Woesearchaeota archaeon | reverse complement strand
AGCATTAAGGTATCCTAATGTTGACCCCATATTCTTTTCCTAAATTGTTCAGTCCAGATTCCCATTCATCATCTCTGTGCATTATCTCCTCATCAACATTGGCAGGAACAGCAAAAACGGTTCTTGTTAATGATTTGTTTCCTTTATGGGGGAATTGCAATCCCAGTAATTTCCATCCTGACCTATATCCAGCATAACTATGGGTGTCAAAATACTCCTGCACTTTGTCGCGTAGCCCGTCGACTAGCCTAGCCTGCGCCGCTGCTGCCTCCAATTCAACCTCTTCAAGACTCCTCAGATTTTCTATAAGATCTTTCATAAAAGAGTTTCCTTTTCACTCTTTATAACCATTATTGTCTTGTAAAACAATATTTTTATACTAACTCCCTTTTCAATAGTTATGAAATACAAAAAGTTCTTAATTGTCGCGAGCAAAAAAGATCCGGCCGGCGTGAATATGTCAACTCATCTGAGTCAATTCCAACAGGCCTCGAACGCCGGCGGGCCCGAGGACTTTAGATTTTACTTGGTCGACGATGAAATAATTTACACAAAAAACCTGGATGCTGAAAGAATCAATCAGGCAGATTTCGTGATTTTCGTCTCAAAGCATGCTGCGAAATCAACAGAAGATGGTTATACAAAAACACTTTCAGTACATGCTCCCGGGAACTGGCGCGAAGCGAGATACGGGGGACAGCCCAGAAAAGTCTGCAAAACCTCTGCATTTTTTATGAAGCAGGCCTTCGAGCAAATAGATAAAAACATGAAAGAATACAATCTTAAAGACTACGAACTCACGCTGGAGGCGACGCACCACGGCCCTTTGATAGACAAGCCGTGCGTTTTCATTGAGATTGGTCCGACTGAAAAAGAGTGGACGGACAGGCGCGCAGGATTCATAATGGCCCGCGCGATAACAGACACGATAAAAAACTTCCACGAAGACAAATATAATGAAATCGCGATTGCAATCGGGGGGCCGCATTACTGTCCAAGTTTCAATAAAATACAACTGGCTTCAAATATTGCAATTTCTCATATTATTCCAAGACATGCTTTTCCCATTACAGAAGATATGGTGCGCGAGGCTGTCGAAGGAACCGAGGAAGAAGTAGATCTCGCCGTACTAGATTGGAAAGGCCTTGGAAACGCAGATCAGCGGAAAGAAGTTACAGACGCTCTGGACAAAGTATATTTAAGATACGAAAAAACAAGCGACGTCGGGAAGAATTAACCTGTTACTTCTGTACAAAAGTAACAAGCATAAAATTTATAAAGTTCAATTCTGTGATTTTTCTATGTCACCAATAATCGATGTTGCCACTAAGGACTATGAAAGAGCAAGCAAGCTTTTGGAGCTCGCAAATGTAGAGTATTCTGTGCCAGAGCAAAACCAGATAGAAGCACCAAGTATTATAATCCCTGGAAGAAATGGTTTCATCTATGTTCCCTCTCTTAATTTGGATGTTGCAAGAGAAAGAAGTCATTACAATTCTAATTGGACAGAAGCACACCAAGAACTTTCACAAGAAGATTCAAGAATGCTTACACTTCCAGAATTCAGAGAATTTTTGAAATATACAAAAGAAAATCATCCTGAAGTTTATGAAGGCATTATAGCGGTAAGAAGTCCATGGAGAGAGTGGATTGATGCTGCTTTTGAGCAAAGAGACGGCGGACTTTATGTTTTAACAGGAAACAAGACAAAGTCAGAAAAACTTAATGGCGGACTAATTGAAGATAGAACTCCCGGAATTTCTCTTGAGTCATGGATTAAAAATCCGACAAGGCAGGGATTACCGAGAGCGAATGTTAAAGATGGTAATTTGTATTACTGGCGTCCAAGAGACGGAGCAGTCGCATGGTTCGATGCGGATTCCGACAGGTCTAGCTTGGGCTGCGACTGGGATCCTACTGACAGTAGCGCGTTTCTCGGGGTACGAGCGGCGAAGCCGCGAGAGTAAAACTTAATTCAACGTTCAAATGTGGATTTGAATATCTTCTTTAAAATTCTTAAAAAACAAAACTATTTCTTCTTCCAGGCAACCAAGCCGATTACTACAAAGTACACGATTCCGACCCACCCCAGCTTTGGAATCATCATCAATGGGAATGAAAGCGCAAGCCATCCAGGATATTTCTGCTTCTCGAAGATTCTCCAGATTGAGATTGTGAGGAGAACTGCGATTGCAATCCATCCGAAAACCGGTATTAGGAAAAGGAAAACCCATGCCCAGTTGAATCCTCCGAGCTGAAGCCTCATTGCGCTCGCGGCGAAAGGAATCCATGCAAGCCAAGGATGCTTATACTTCCTCTTTTTGGCGATGACCATCCACGCCCAGGCTTGGTATACATAAAGCGCTGCGAAGAATATTATCGCCGCTAGAATGAATGCTGCGAGGAATGCGCCGAATATTCCTCCTGCAAGCGCCTGCTGATATTGTGCTGGAAAATATGTATTCCACATGGTTGCATTCAACATGAACATATTATGCAAAACACATTTATAAATCTTTCAACAACTTTATTAACCTAATTTCATACATTTCTTTATGGACAAGAACCTTAACAAAAAACTTTCCGCGCTCAACCCTAAATTCAAGAAACAGATTGAAGAACTTTTTAAAAAGATGAGCGAGTCTGTTTCGCTTTTGTATGAAGCCGCAACCCACGACGAGAAAACAGGGCTTTACAATTCAAAATTCTTTGACACTATGATAGATATGGAGATGGAAAAGGCCCAGCGGGGCAATGAAAAACTCTCTTTGTTCATCATTGACATAGATTTCTTCAAAAAAATAAACGACAAGTATGGCCATATAAAGGCGGATGAGATGCTCGCGCGGCTTGCAAAAGTTCTGAAGGATACGATGAGGCTTTCTGATATTGTCTCGAGATTCGGCGGAGAAGAGTTTTTCATACTCCTGCCGGAGACCAGCCTTGAGAAAGCAAAAAAACTAACCTCGCGATTGAGAAGCAACATTAAAAATGACAAGATACTCAAAAAATATGGCGTGACTGTTTCAGGCGGCCTGACGCAATACAAGCCGCGAGACAACAAAAAGAAATTCATGAAGCGCGCGGATGATGCTCTTTACAAGGCCAAGCATTCAGGAAGAGATAAGTTTATTGCGCTAAACTAAAGCATTGCGCTTCCGTCTGGTCTATTACACAATATCCGCCTTTGTTGCTCCATACACTGAACTCGTGAGCAGAATCTCCTGATGTCATGATTATTACATTTTTAGCCTCGTATCCAAGATCTTCTCCAAGCTGCGTGTAATATTCGCTCCAGTTGCTGCAGACTCCGCCTTCGCTGACGAGCTGGCTGAAATTCAACGTCTTTCCAATATTGTTCATGTTGTATTTATAGAATACTTGGGTTTTGTCGACAACGCACATGCTTGAATCTTTCAGGTTCATGTTTCTGCAGGAATTTACTATCTCGCTCATGTTTTGCGGCGTGACTCTGGACGTGAACTTTGTGAATTGTGTGGTGGTAATATTACTAGATGCAGGCTTGAACTGCGCAACAATAAATGGCGTCGAAAGAGCAACGAGGGCCAAAATTCCTATTATAATTGCAATATCGAGTATCTTTATTTTCCTTTCTATCTTGGATATTTCATCCTTTCCCATGAAAAATCCATTTACAGAACATATATAAATCTTTCTATGTGTTACTATCGAATAATTAATACAAGTTAGAGATTAAGCGAAATCTCCCACACATTAAGGGCCTCAAAGAATATTTTTTCCATGGCAATTTCTCGCGCTTCAAACCCGAGTTTCTCAAAATTAATCTTTCCAGCAAGAGAACTTGTTACAAGAAATATCTTTCCTTTGCCTTGGAGATGTTTTTTGGCCTGTTCTAAAAAGCGCAGGCTTATTTCGTTTCCCTTCTCACCACCAGTAGTTTCTCGCCTTGAGTTTTCTGGTTCTCGTTCGTCTTTTGGGAGATAAGGCGGATTGAAAACTATAACATCAAACTTCCCTTCTATGTTTTGAAAAAGATCAGAACGCACCGCCTTGAATCCAAGTTTTCTGCAATGCTCAACCGATTCTTTGTTAATGTCCGCGCCGGCAATGTTTTCTTTTTTCACGCCGGCCTTAAAAGCTTCCTGCAAAACCAAACCCGAGCCGCAGCCAATTTCAAGAAATCTTAAATTTTTATTTTTCTTAAGAAGTCCAGGCAGTGAATTCTTCAAGGCCCGAGCCAAAAGATAAGAATCTTCTGCTGGAGAGTAAATTGTCATTTTATTTTGGATAAAGCACCCATTCGGGTTCTCCTGGCAATTCTTTTCTGAAATCGCTTTTGGCGGGAAGTTTTGGTAGATTTGTCCACGAATCCATCCATCCGCTTTCAGTGTTTATCAAATAATGTTTGTAAGGATATCCTGGCCCCGAAATCAAAACAATTGCGCCAATCTTTTTAATTAAACCTCTGGTTTTATCATCAACTTTCCTAAAAGAATAATCTAATCCTGAATTTCTGAGTGCATGAATTATCTCCTGACAGCCATAACCTATGGTTGTAGCATTTTCTGGATGTGTAAAAAGCTCTTTAGCATTTTGATAAGAGTCGTTTACAGCAACAGCCACACATGCAACTGAACAGCCCATTTCATCTTCTTGAGTTACACTTTTCATTAAATCAGACAGAATTAACTTTTTTTAAGATTATCTCTTCTTTCTCTCTCTTTTCTTCTCGCCCATCTTAGAGAACACAAACAAGTACAAGATTTCAAGAATTCCTGCTGTGTTAATGATAAGAAGTACTATGAACCAAATCATGCTTTTGTTTCTCGCGGACTTCCAAAGCGCGAAGCCTTTCCAAACGATATTCCATACAAGAAGGCCTACAATCAGCCAGAATGGCCAGCCCGGAAAAAGATACGCAACAAGATTTACACTATTAACCATGTCTTATTCAGGGGCCTGTAGATTTTAAATGTTACTATGCAGGATAACTTATATACATGTAGCCAATTTCTTGATACATCTCGGAAGGAACTGGAACCGTTCCCGCGCCCCCATAAATAGGTTCCCATGGGGTGCCATACCAAAGGCGGCTCCCGGTAGAATCTTCCCATCGCACATTAGTTTGATTTATCACTAGCTGCCCATCCTGCCAAAGTTTCGCCACGCCATCTGAAGCACTCCCCGCGCTATTCATTGTCAACAAAGCCTCGATTGTATGCCACTGGCCCCTGCTCATTGTAGTATTGGCATCCATGTTACGATTCAAATTACCCTGGACAGCAACGCGCCAATGCAGAGCGTTGTTTCCTACACCGTACAGGAGAAGTATTCCTGGGTCGCCGCCCCCCGCATACGTGGCATCCTTGAGATAAATTACTTTGTTTATCCCTGAATCATCGTTTCCATACCAGTTACTAGAAATCTTGAAAGTGAAATACATGTAGATGGATGAAGGCTCTGGAGATTCATAATATCTGATAATGCATGGAGGCTCTGCGCCATATGCGGGCCACCCGGCGGGGAATATACTTCTTCCAGCAGAACCGTCTTCGGGGTCACTATCGTTCACAATTGTGCAGTATGTATCGCTCGTATGCGTCCAGGTCCCTTCATCAATCGTATCAAAACTGCGCTCTGTCATAGCGGTATATCCTGCAGGCTCATGCGTGTGTGTAATATTGCCCATGCTCACATTTCCACTTTCATTTGAACCATTATTCACAGTTGTGCCAACCTGCCTGGCCACAGCCACCAAATCGTACAAATCTATTTTGGAATTATTGTTGAAATCATAACTAACATTGTAGCTTCCTTTTCCCTGAAAGTGCGAAGCAATAAGTTGAAGGTCCGTAATGTTTATCGTGCCGTCATGATTTAAGTCAAGATTAACAGAAGAAACGAAAATAATTCCTGCAACAACAAACACCGAAATTAAAGCATAAACCACCTGTTTTTTCATCAAACCAACAGGAAAAAGGATTTTTTAAAGATTTGTTTAGAAAACACCCAGAGAGGACGATAGACTTTTTGTTAAAACTCCCAAAGACTAAACATTTTCGCAGTTTCCATTATTGACTACCATGTTTGGATAAGGGCAGCAGCTAAAAGTTCCTTTAACATCATACCAATCATTAGGACAAGCGTAACAAGTAAAGTTAGAGTCTCCTGCATTGATAATCGTGTCTATGTTTTGGCAGGAGCCGGCTACGGAGCCGTTTGAATAAGTATTGTCTAGACATGAAATATATTCAGGGTCTATATGGGTTATCTTACATTCTGAAGAAGAGTCTGCGAAAAAAGGGTACATTATGCTGTTGGTATGTGGACTATGTACAAATCCTAATGAATGAAGAAGTTCATGTACTTCTACTGCAGGATATCCTGTATCGCAAACCGCTCCCTGACCATAGATATTTATTTGTGCATGAGAAATTATATTTGAACTTGTTGTGTCTGTTATGCAAGTCGTGTCTTCTATGGCTTGCTTAAAGAATTTATCTGATGTAGAATAATCTGCAGCTTCACAATTAATTATAATATCAGGGGTGTTATTGGTAGGGACATAGTAAACAAGACCCTCCGTTTCATTCTCAATCTTACTAAAAGCCAATTTTACTAAGTTTATCAATCGTATATCACAAGTATTATTTATTTGATAGCTCAGAGGCATATGGTCCCAATGAGGGTAGCTTGCATAACTAAAACTATCAATAGGCATCGTTAGGTTTGGGGCTATTTCCGAGGTCGAATTAGTTAAATTATCTTGGTTCTGTAGTAGTTCTATACTTTGAGAGCTAAATAACCAATACCCTATAGCGATGAAGATAAAAATCCAGACAATAGTCTTAATTGTTTTCTTTTTTAGAGTAAGGTACTTACTGTTCGATTCCATCGTAAGACGCCCAGAGAGGGAATCGAACCCTCGAGCCCCGAAGGGCCCGGATTAGCAATCCGGTGCAATACCACTATGCGATCTGGGCATGTTATTTTTAGATATAAATTACTTATAAGGTTTTCTTTGCCAACATTTTAATAATGAAATTTCTTTAACTTATCTATGAAAAAAAGGGATTGGAAATCACATTTCATAACAGCTGCAGGCATAATCTTCCTTTTCTTCGGAATCGGCGCCTGGATAAATTCTATTGTTATGAATGACGTTGGAAAGCTCATTTGGATGTGCTACCTAAGCCTTATAATCATAGGCGTAGGCGTGCTGCGAAGGGATAGCTTCATGATGATGAGCCAGATTTACATCCTTTCACTCCCTATTGTAGTTTGGGATGCAGACTTTCTTTTCCACTTATTTACAGGCCATACTCTTTTTGGAATAACTGATTACTTTTTTGTGGAAAGTTTCAGCTTCGCGAAATTCATAAGTCTGCAGCATCTTTTTGTAGTGCCTCTTGCGATTTACATCGTGGTTCTTCTCGGCCTGAAACGGAAAGACGCCTGGAAAGTCAGCCTAATACAAATAACTGTAATTTATTTTGTAACGCTTTTCTTCACTCCCGCATCCGAGAACCTTAACTGCGTTTTCAGTTCGTGCATGCCGATGGAATTCGGAGCAATATATCCTTTAGTCTGGTTCACGGTTTTTTTCGGCATGACCCTTATTTCTGCTTTCATTTTGAACAAATTCATTAAGAAATAGCGGGCTCAAGTAAACTTGGCTAACGCAATTTTCAGGAAAATAGCGAGGGCGGGATTTGAACCACGCGATCTCCGGGTTATGGGCCCGACGAGGACTCCAGACTCCTCTACCTCGCTTTGTCTAAAAAATTAACTGACATTCCACTTATAAATCTAACTATCTCTAAGAAGTTAGAAACCCTTAAAAAGCGAGCCCCATTTTTTATTTTATGGAAGCCAAAGAAGAGGACTTTCTTCTGCTTGGAGTTGATGATGCAGGACGCGGGCCTGTAATCGGGCCGATGGTTCTCGCAGGATGCCTCGTTGACAAAAAAACATCTGCCGCGTTCAAGAAAAAAGGCGTGAAAGACAGCAAGCAGCTAACGCGCGCAAGGAGAGAATCTTTCGAAAAACTCATAAAAGACAAATCAAAAGGCTTCCACTCGGTCCTGATTTTTCCAAACGAAATCGACGAAAGCAACTTGCACGGCCTGAAACTAAATGAGCTAGAAGCAATCGCATCCGCAAAGATAATAAACAAACTGAATGCGAGCGGTGAGGCCAAAGACAAAAGAATAAAGGTCATTGTGGACTGCCCTTCTCCTTCAATAAACAAATGGTGCGACTTCCTCAAGATACACATAGAGAATCTTTCAAACCTAGAAATCTCATGCGAACATAAAGCTGACAGAAATCATCCTTCCGTGTCAGCGGCCTCGGTGCTTGCGAAAACAGAAAGAGACCGCGAAGTTGACAAACTCAAGGAAGAATACGGAGAAGACTTCGGCTCCGGATATTCTCATGACCCCAAGACGAGAAGTTTTCTGGCCAAGAACATAAAGAAGCATGATGGAAAAGGCCTCTTCAGAAAAACCTGGAAGACATGGCAGAAGGCCAAACATGATCACGACCAGAAGAAATTGGATTTCTAATTCCGAACACTTAAAAACTTCTTTTTATTTCCCCGCCGATGGAAAAAGGTAA
>CAYXWJ010000017.1:0-8683 GCA_964468775.1 Candidatus Woesearchaeota archaeon | reverse complement strand
TAAGGTCCATTCTTGATGCTTTTTTTATTAGGTCTTTTAATGTCATTTTATCTTTTGCTCCCTTTTCTTTTTATAATAGTTTTAGCCTTTCCTATTGCACGTCCTCGAGCAATATTAATGTTACTCCTTATATCTTCACCCAGATCATAAATTCCTTCTCTTTTAACAACCACCAAATCAAGGCCACCAGTGTAGAGGTCCTGCGATGCCTGATCCAAAGACTCCACAGTAAGATCTATTCCTTTGTTGATATCTATTCTTCGAGGTATTAATTCTCCTGACTCTGCAATATGTTTAAGGGCATAATCAGAGCCGCTTCCTATAGATGTCCATGCTCTCTCTTCTAAACGGCCAAGGGGAAAACAAGTATAAAGATTTGGCTGCCCTTCATAACGGTAGCAACAAGAAGGCCATTCAACAAACTTGTATCTGGAAATCTGCCTTCCCACCGGTTAAGATTCAGGGCTGCTAACTCATTAAAAGATCCTCTTTCTACAGATTCTCTAAAATTAATATCTCCTTCTAAAACTGCGGATAAAAAATCCACATATTGCCGATCAAAAACTCCTGACATACATAATGCCAATTCCCTCTTATTATCAACATAAATTTTCTGACCTTCTATTCTTCTCTGTACCCTGTAAGCAATGTCTCCTTGAGGGTTCCATCCTGTCTGGGTCCGGCTCATATCTGAGCCTAAAACCACTCCACCTTCTCCGTTTCCGGCCTTTATCCCTACAAGTGTTGTCATTTTGAGCCTCCAATCGCCTTCTCGAACAAATCGCCGAAGGCCTGCGCGAAAAACTCTGAGTTGAGCCAGATTGCCGTGTCTTCCTGATTAGACTTCACGTCCTTTGAAATATAGAAAAGCATTTCCTTTTTGTCGATTATGAAAAACTTAGCGTCTATATCAACATGTTTTATCTTTGTCTGGAGAGTGTTTTCGATTTTTGCAATAAGTCTTTCGTCCCCGGAAAGAGCAATTTTTGTTTTAACATTTGCTTTTTTCAAAAAAGCAACAGTCTCTCTGAAAAGTTTTAGCTTAGAATTCATGTCTTCTGCATTTGTACAGATTATTACTTCGCGGCTTGAGTTTTCAAAGATTTCTCTCAGATGGTTTGAGATGTTTGACTTTCCGCGGATTGCTGCAGACAAGTCATTCCGTTTCACAGGATTTATTCCTTCTTTGTAAAGATTCTCCAGCTTCGCAAACTCGTCCGTTCCTCTGAGTTTTGAAAGTGTGACAATTTTCTCTTCAGCGTCGGTTCTCGCATTGTTTTTTAGCTTTTCAAGAACAACATGCGGCTTAACTCCAAGATATTTAACGGGCTTTCCGAGCTTCACGATGCAGAATCCTTTTTTTTCAAGGCTTTCAAGGACATCATAAGTTCTTGAACGTGGAACGCGAGAGATTTGTGCAATCTGTCCAGCCGATGCGACTCCTTTTCCAAGCAGCGCAAGCCAGACTTTCGTCTCATACATATTAAGGTCAAAGTAATCCTTAATCTTGCCTACTAGTTCTTTTTGCACGAGCATTTTAATTTGCCTCTCCTGGCATTTCAGTCTCTAAGTATTTATCTCTATGATAAGCATATATGGTGTATTCGACTTTGTCCCTGCGGGCATTGTATGTCCAAAAATCAATTTTCCCTCTTGAAAAATCATCGGTCAGTTCGCACATTCTCCCCCTAAGGAAAAGTTCAGTTGGATCACCGAGAGGAATTATTTCATTTGTCATTTAATGAATCTCTCCCTGCCTTTCGGCCCCATCATATCTTTGTAAGCTCATTAAGGATCCCCTAAAGTAGCCGGCACCAGTTAAAATTTCCCCAAGTCTATTCTTTGTCTCATCAGATATGTCCTTTCTACGGGCATATTCTTTCAAAGAATTAAAATTCAATTCTTCGGCAGCCTCTTCAGGATGAAATGAAAAATAAAGTGAAAACTGCTTTGCTAGAATATCAGGTTCAGAATCGCGGCCAATTCCAATATATCTTCCGATTTGTTTTATCTTGTCTATCATTTTATGTTATTCCTTAGTAGTAATTTTATTCAGAAGTTATTTATAAATGTTTCTATTGTTGTAATTGTCAGATGATTACAAATCAGAGAATTAGGTGGCCCAATATCATTCCGATGAAAATCCCTGTGGAGATGAAGGGCATCGCAGGATAGAATTTCTTTTTCTGGGCAAAGAAGAACAAGTATGAAAGTCCAAGGGTTGCCCCAAAAGTCACGAATAAAGCTTGGAAAAATCCCTGTGAAAGAAGGACGACGCCGGCCGCGATTATCGGGAAAACGACATCTCCGCCGCCGAGGATTGCGAGATTGACTTTCACTTTTTTCTTGCTAAGCTGCTTCTTTGTTAGCGTGGCCTTCCACTTCTTGATTCGCGCCTTCGTCCCTTTTGAAGCATAAGGCACGAAAAATCCTGAGAATATCTTAAGATTGTCAATCTGATACTCTGCCATTTTCTGCATCACGCCAGAATGCCAGACCGCCCACATATCATAAAGGGAGATTACAATCAAAAGAATTACGACTGTCCACACATTTAACAGCGGAACGAAGACTGCGGCAATCCCAGGGTAAACCAACAATTCGGTTAGATTATGAACGACGATGTTCTGCCTGTAGATTTTTTCGAATGCAAGGACAAGAGCGATTGCAAGAGCGATTGTCAGGGCATAATTAAGATTCTTGGGGATTATCGCTAGGAAGAAAATAGAAAGAGCCATGACAACCACTATGAAGAACCAGGCCTTGAGAACAAAGCTTATCTTGAATTTAGTGAGGAAAAAGAAAAGCAAAATCGCGAATACAAAAGCGAATAGGATTCCTGTGAAAAGGCTTCCGTAATCCGACGCTGTCTGCGGCTGAGGGCTTTGAAGTCCGAACGGGAGAGCGTGGCCTGCGAGCGAGTAATAATGCACGACGTAAAGCCCGAGGAACTGCGTCACTAAGAACATCGAAAGAAGAATGAGAGTTATCTTCAATTTGTGTTTCATATGATGTGTTTTATCAAATTTTTAGTTGAGAGAAGTATTATGACTGCCGCGAAAGCAGATACTCCGTAGCTTGCAGCAGGGTTGCTTGGAAAAAGATAAAGGTCCATCAATCCCCAGACCCCTCGCCAGAACGCGACGATTGCGATTCCAAGAACCAACGCAGAAGCGACGGCCTTAAAGCTTCTCACGTTTTTCACGTCCTGAATCATCTGCTGTTTTTTTACAACCCCTTTAGTGTCTGCCATCAAAAGTTATATGAAAAATAGTTTTTAATGCTTTGTATCATCTAAGCCGAACAGTCTCAAGAGTTCTCGGAACATTAGTTTCAACGCGATTCAGCTTGTACAATGCGGACGCAAGGTCAAGGCATTTTGAAACCTCTCCGTGATTGAGCATGATTCTTTTTGGCTTTGGCCTCATATTATTGAAAAATGCGAGGATTTCGTTTCGTCCTGCGTGGGCCGAAAATCCGTGAAGAGTTTCAACGCGCATGTTGACTTCAATTTCGCGCTTTCCAACTTCATCCTCGACCATGACTCTTCTTGCGCCTTCCTGCAATTGTCTTCCAAGGCTTCCGACGCCCTGGTAACAGCTGATTATCATGGTGTTGTTTGGATTCGATGCAAAATTCTTGAAATATTCCACGCTTGCTCCTCCGACGAGCATTCCGGAAGTCGCGATAACAATGCACGGGCCTCCCTCGACAACTTCGCGCCTTTCCTGGGGCGAGCCCACGCGCTTGAAGAT
Source organism: Candidatus Woesearchaeota archaeon (assembly GCA_964468775.1). Lineage (GTDB taxonomy): Archaea > Nanobdellota > Nanobdellia > Pacearchaeales > GW2011-AR1 > ASMP01. Next base: position 4,928 of record CAYXWJ010000017.1, on the reverse strand, counting down.
ATCAGATACGAAAGGATTTTTGTCCTGGAAAATAAGGGAGCGGACATGGTTGCTTAAGAAATCAGGATATGCTGTATGAATTGCGTTCATGTCCCAAATCATTCCGTCGATGTAAACAGGAATCTTTGGAAGCTTCCCAGTCCTTATTGCCTCCTCAACACGAATCACAGTTTCCTGCGCGTGACCCAGGCCGAGTTCGGGCATAAGTACTTTTCCTTTTTTCTCAAGCGTCTCGCGAACAATATTGAAATATTTCTCTTCTGTCTCTTTAAGCGGAGGAAGTATGTCTGTCTTCGCTCCGTAAGTTGATTCAGTAAGAACAGACTCAATCCTCGGGAAGCTTGTTACGGCAGGGTCCAGCAAACGGGTTCGTGCATATTTGTAGTCTGCAGTGTAAAGGAAATTATGCAATCCGTTTCCGATATTGAAATGCACCATCGCGCTCCCGAGCACGTGGCCGGCGTTGTAAAAAGTTATCCTTATGTCCGGCGCGATGTCCGTGACCTCATTGAAATTCAAACAAATTGTATGTTTCACCATTTCCTTCACGTCTTTCGAGCTAAACAAAGGCGTCGATGCCTGCTTGTATGCAACACCTATAAAATCAAGGGACGAAAGCGCTGCAAGGTCCATCGTCGGATAAGTCATGTAAACCGGGCCTTTATATCCCATTTTGTAAATGTAAGGCAAGAGACCTACATGGTCGAGATGGGCGTGGCTTAAAACTATCGCATCCAAATCACGAATGTCGAACTCAGGGATGTCAAAATAAGGGAACTTGTCTTTTCCCTGAGAGGCCACATCAATTCCACAGTCAAGGAGAACTTTTGAATTAGGCGTCTGCAGCAACAGGCAGCTTCTTCCGACCTGCCGCGCGCTTCCCAAAAAAGTCAATCTTACCCATTCCTCAACTTTTTCGGGCGACCATTCCTTGTAAATTTTTTTCCCTATTTCATTAAGGAATTTTCTTCTGTAATTGTTATTTGCATAAAGCACCTCGCGAAGGTTTTCTGTAATCTTGCTTTTTATTGCGGGGCTTCTCTGAACCTGGGGCGTCCACAAAGTAGTTTTCTTAATTTGATCTAATATTGAGCCTTGTTTTCCTATGACCATTCCCGGCCGCTTGGCTTCCACGACAACTATGCTTCTTTGGACATCAAAAAGTATATTCGTTATATCCGCATCTGAAGGAACAATTTTTTTTATTTCTTCGCGGGTTTTTTCCTGGTCCGGAAGAATCTTTTGGTCGGCCCTGAGCTCAATTCTCTTCTTTATCTCGTCGACCAATTCCTTTATTTTTCCTTCTCCTTCGCGAAAAAAGTTTGCGTTGTCTGTGTAAAGAACGATATTTGCCCCTTCAAAATTTGCCTCAGTTACATTTCCATGAAGCTTCTCAGTTATGTGTTTTAAAATATCAGTCATCTCAAATTATTTAGATTCAGTCCCACCTGATCTAATCACTTTTTGTTTTTGTATTCAGGAACAATCTGTTGGTCGACAACTTTTTTTATTCCAGATTTTGTAATCTCGTAAACATCTATCCCATGACCGGAGCCGACATCTCTTTGCGTCGAGGACTTTATTGCCTCTATTGCGAGCTCAACTCCCTCTTTGACACTCATGCCTTCTTTGTATTGCCTTTCAAGAAGACCGAGGACATAAGGCATTCCGGAGCCGAAGTTCGCGTCGTAGTCCTCTACTCTGTAAACCCCTCCTATAGGCTCAACAGAATATAGCTCTGTAGTTCCATCCTCGTTAAATCCCGCAAGTAAGAATCCTGCTTGCTGCATCATAGAGGGGTTTCTTGCTCCAGAATAATTAAGCTGCGCAAGCAATGAAGCAGCTTGTCTGACACTTGGCCTAGATTTTGAACGCAATTTTTTAAGGCTCAATTCAGCGCCCAATATCTTTGGTACCCTCTGAATATCCACTGCGTATCCTGTACCGCTCATCACCAAATAATCCAAAACAGGGAACACTTTTTTCTCTTTTTTGCCGTAAACAATGTTGCCTGCAGTAATCTGCCGGTCTGCCGCCATAACAACTCCGTCTTTGCAGACTATTCCCAAGATAGTTGTTCCTGTTTTCAGGATTGATTTTTTTAACTCTTCGTCCATTTTGTTTTTGTTTATCCTCACTAATCAACCAGAATAATTTCTAAGATAATACAGAAAAAATGTTTTATAAAGTTTTGGGTTAAGTCTGGATAAGCCGGGTCTCATCTATTCTCGAGATGCCGTGCTCTTTCCTGAATCTTATCACGTTTTCCATGAATCCCTCTATTTTCTGCTCGTGGCTGACGATTATAAGCTGGTTCACATTAAGCTCGTTCAGAACATCCCGCATCTTGTCGAGCTGTTGGTCGCTGAATCCGTCGGTGGGCTCGTCCAAAATGACCAAATCGCGGGTTTTTATCCTGCTCATTATCGAGTTTATCACCTGGTTCAGAGAAAGCCGGTATGCAAGTGCGACGGCCGTGCGCTCTCCCCCGGAAAGATAGTTATAATCAATTTCGTAATCTCTGTGCTCTATGACGGGCGTGAAGTTGTCATCAAGATGCACTTCAAAAGTGTCCGCTACGAGCATTGAAAACCATGAGCCGAATAGTTTAGAGAACTCGGATTTAAGCTTTATCATGACATTTTTTTCTATAAGCGAAACCAAAGGAATGAAATTCTTGGAAAAGAAAGATTCCAGCCTTGTGATGTAATCAAGCCGCTTCCTGATTTCTTCTGTTTTTTGAATCCTTTCTCGAAGCTGTTCAATCTGCCTGGAGAAAACTTCAATCTCTTTTCTTAGCTCGGCAACTTTTATCTCGGCCATGCGCTCATTTTTTTGCGCCAGTTCAAACTCCTCTTTCTTAGTCCTGAACGCATTCTCGAATTTTGATAGCTGGAACACTGAATCGGCAAGGGCCTCTAAATGCTTCGCCAAAAGCTCTGCGTCTTTTGCCAGCGCTTCATTAAGATTTCTAAGTTCAAGGACCCTTTTTTTCTTGTCCTCGACTTCTGCGAACTGAACCTTCAGAATATTAAATTCTTGCAGTTTTTTTTCTGCCGAAGAAATCTCTGCCTCGATTCCTGAAATCTTTTTCTGAATCTCCTGCTTCTGAAGGGCGAATGATTTTATTTTTTCGGAGGTCTCGGCCGTGTCAGACTCAAGTTTGTTTATGACATTGCTTTTGTAAACAGGATCAACATTCTGCAGGCATGTCGGGCAGATTTCAAGATGGGCCAGCTGTTTTCTCAGTTTGTCGTTATCCTCCATCTTTAGTCCGAGAGAACTTATTTGGGAGCTTATCTGAAGTTTCTCCTCTGAAAGAGATGCCCGCTCAGACTTTTTTTCAGAGATTTTCCTGTTAAGTCCCTCTATATCAGATTCAGTAAAATCAACTTTTGGAGATTCCGAAATCTGATTCTCAAGGCGTTCAACAAGTTTCTCGTTGCCCGTTATAGATTCTTTTTTGTTGGAAATCATTATCTTCGTCTTCTCTATCTCTTGCTGAAGTTTTTTTCTTTCTTCTATTTTTTCAGAAACGGCATCAAGCTCATCTTGTATTTTTTTCCTTTCTTCTGTTTTTGAAAAAAGCTCCTTCTCAACAGATCCTAGGTTTGAATGTTTTGATTCTAACTCTTCCTCTTTAGAGGCTAGGTCCGCCTTGTCTCCCTCAAGAGTTTCAATCATGCCTTCTCTAAGCCTTTTCTCCTCGCGAAGCTTTGATGCAAGTATCGAGGTGTTCTCAAGAATCTTTTTGTATTTGTCGATTCCGAAAACATGGCGCAGCGTGTTTATCCTTGTTTCCGAGTCCTGGAGGATTATCTGCTTCATTTCTTCCTGCGGCGTGTAAACCGTGAACTTATAGAGAAGATTCTGCTTTTTGGAAAACTCTCTTGGATAATTTATTGCCTCAAGGACCTTATCTTTAAGCTCTGTTACAGAAAGCTCTTTCTTTTCTCCTTCAAGAGTTATCGCACAATAATCCTGGGAAACGGACTTTCCTCGCTTGAGAGTCCTTTCAATAACTACTTCGCGCCCGTCAACTTCAAATTCAAGAGAAACTCCTCCATGCTGCTCGCCGTTCCTCAAAAGAGCGTTTCCCCTCTGGCCCGGCTGCAATCCAAAAAGCGCGAACTCTATGCCGAGAAGAACAGAAGTCTTTCCGCATCCGATGTCGCCCGACAAAAGAGTCGACCCTACAGGAAAATCAATAGTCTGATTTTCGTAGCTTCTTATATTGTTCAAAGTAAGTTTTTTCAATATCATTTTAAAAGTTCAAGATTCTTTTGGCTTCGTCCATCAATCGCGACGTAAAGCTTTCCGCAGTCTCTCCGTCCTGTTTTTCCGTCGAGAGAGAGCTCATCAGCTGAGGTATTGTATTATTAAACTCCGAAGGATTTTGCTCTGAATAAACATTTATCGATTCCTCTTCCACGTTTTCTGTATCTTTGACCTCTATCTCAGTTTCAACTTCTTTGGTCTTTAGCTCATGGGTGTTTCTAAGAATGAAATACGCTCCCTTCTTCTGGACAAATTCTTCAATCTGGGAATATCTTATATCAGAATTTTTTCCTGTCTCAAGGGTTCCGCGCAGCCTTAGAAGGACTATTTTGTCTTCGATATCTTTCTTTTCAATCTCTGCGATTATCTTTTCTGTGGCAAGAAGCGCATTTTTCAGCTCGATGTTGAAGGAGACGACATCCTTTATTTTTATAGGAATTTTTTTCAGAGGATTTGGAAGTTCCGTATCCACAATTACGAATCTCCCGTACTCCAGATCTTCAAGTTCCTGGAAGTTGTTCGGGTAGACGGGCCCCGGATAAACAAAGTTCTCATATTGGAAATCGATGTGCAGGTGTCCCATCGCATAATAATCAGCGGGGGGAGCCTCTGAAGTTTTTAGCGAGTCAACAGGAAAACCTCCGACCGCC
>CAYXWJ010000016.1:3750-8708 GCA_964468775.1 Candidatus Woesearchaeota archaeon | reverse complement strand
AGAATCAGCCTACATTCTTCTCCATATACTTGTCAACTTTATTCTGGATTGCAATCAGCCTCTTGATTTTGCACTCGCGCTCCTTGCCTGTTATGCCTGCCTTGAAGAAATCTGCCTGCATTCCAAATGCCAAATCTGCAATTATGTCCTCCATGGTCTCCCCGCTTCTGTGCGAGAAGACGACTTTTATGTCATTCTTTTTTGCAAACTCGCAGACCTCTTTGACCCTGATTAGCGAGCCGTTCTGATTTGGCTTGACAATCAGTGCGTTGATGCTTTTCATGTCAATGGCTTTCCTTAATCTTTTCTTGTTCGTGACTGTAAGGTCGTCCCCGACAATAAGGGCATGGGGAAATTTTTTCTTTAGCGCAGCAAAGCTCTCGAAATCTTCCTCGTCAAAAGGATCTTCAATATATAATATGGAAAAGTTTTTTATCAGATTTGAAACATATGAAAGCTGCTCCTCTTTCGTCCGCCGCAAAAGCGGATTTTTGTAAAGGTATTTTTTCCTTTTGCAGAATGTAGAGGCCGCACAGTCCAGCCCGAGATCCACGGCAATCTCTCTCCCGTCAAGAAGATTCGTTCTCACGTCGCTCATGACCTCGAGAACTTTTTTATCGTCAAGAGAAGTTTCCCACGCATTTTCATCATTCTTTTTTCCTTTGAATTTTTCATCAACATTTCTAAGGATTATTTCCGCATCGACTTTTCCATTTTTCATGGCATTGAACCCGTTAAGCACCATCGGAGTGTCCGGAATGAGATGGAACTCCTGGAAGTCAGGCTTTTTCCCTCCGCTCGCGTCTGCTTTGCTGTGCTCGCCGCCGCCGATGCAGTTCCCGACCAGCCTTGGGAATTTCCCTTTCCATCCCTCAAGCCCTGGATTGACAATTTGCCACACTTCTTTTCTCTTTTCGCGCGCAAGTGCCTTCAATATTGCGGATTCAAGTGCAAAAAGCGTATTCGCGCCGACATGGCCGTCCACAGTATCCTCAATCCGCCGCAAATCATGGAATTCATCAATCATTTCATCAGAAAAATAGTCGCTGAATTTTTTCAATGTCTCAATGTCTTTCTCAATGCTCTTCTTGTAGGGCTTCGCCTCGTACTTTCCCCGCGATTTTCCATTCGGCGCACTCGCACCAAACTTTCCTACATTCGTTGCGACTGAGACAAAAATGGTTTTTTCTTTCCGCGAATCAAGAATCCATTTCGCGGTCACACTCTTTACCACGACCATTAAAACCGAAACGCGCAGGAGTTTATAACTTTTTTGATAGAATTATTCTTCAATATCTCCACTGCTCAAATCCTCTTCTTCTTGTTCGTCTTCAGGATTCACGAGCTCCATAATCTCGCCTTCTTTTGCAATATCTTCCTCTTCCTGAATCTCTTTTTCTTCAACAGATGCGTCTGTAATCTTCTTTGACTTGGCTCTCTTCAATTTTTCTTCTTTCTTTTTCGGGAAAGGCTTTTTCACAGAGATTGGAAGTATTCCTGATTCGAATTCAACCTCTGCAATTTTCAGAGAATCATATCTTACTTTCTCCAAATCGTCCTTGGAGATTTTTATAAGCAGCGGCGCATTCATCGCAATCTGCAAACCCCTGGCTCCAAGTATCCTGGCTTTCTCGTACTTGCTGAACTCAGAAGGGTTTAATGTTGTCATTTTATTTCAAATATTTTGAAAGTTTAGCGAATAGTTTTTTTCTTGCGCGCTCCGTTGTGTCTATGATTCCGTCCATTTCCTCGACACCTATCTCTGCATCCTTTCCTTTCTGAAGCGAGTATATCTCTCCGTCCAGGGACGCCCCTATTGTGACTCGGCCGTTGCTTACATCTTCCTCTTCCAGCGTAGGGTCGACAAAAATGCTCTTTCCGATTTTGTGCGCCGTCACGGTCAATGGTATCTCTTTTGTAAGAGGGATTTTTTTGTCTGTATGTCCCTCATCGTAAAGTATCTTATCTGTTTTCTCGTCATACTTTGGCATTCTTGCATTTGCGAGCGCTATGACTGCGGCCATCGCGGATGCGTCAATAAGCCCCCCGTCGTCGTTGATAGAATAAATGTCAATGAAAACCTGCCAGACTTTTTCTCCTTCTTTTATGCAAAGTTTTTTCAGGTCTATCACATGGCTTTCTCTTATTCCTCTGTCGACAACTCTTCCGAGCTCTATCGCCGGGAACTTTGGAGGGCCAAGCTCTATCCTTGGAGAGCTCAGCGGAAGAAGCTCCGCAGTAACCATAAGATTTCCTTCATCCGGAGAATCAGGGTAAGGTTCTGTTATTCCCAATTTCACGCCGACGATGACCTCTGTCTTCCCAAGCTTGACTCGCGCAGAGCCTTCCGCCTTCTTCGAAATTCCTGTTTCTACCTCAAGATCCCTGTATTCGTCAAGTCCGCGCCCGTCAAATCTATTTCCATCTGACATGTATTCTTCAATTCTTTTTCCTGTTAATTTTGATGTTTCCATTTTATGATTTGCCCCTTGTTAAAATTGCCCTCATGTTTTCGGGAGAGTCTCCAAAAAGTGTGAATGCAGTTTTCCCAACGAAAACCTCTAAACCTTCCGCCTCATATCTTCTAGTAAATTCGTCAACGCCATCTAACCATACATTCGAACGAAATCTATATCCTTGTTCAAATTGTTTCCTATAGTAATCGTTAGTTTTTTCCGTAATATTGATCTTATCCATTTTATTCCAGTAATTCAACACTCTCCTTCAATGCTTTTTTCTGAAGTTCATAAACCTGCTTCAACGATTTCTGTCCGAGCGCAATCGCCTCTTTAAGCTGCTTCCCTGTAATTTTTCCGTCAAGCTGAAGATGGGTTATTTTTCCGTCCTGTGTCATTGTTATGGGAATGTCTGTGGGGCCTTCGCCGACAGTCCAGTCTTCTTCCGCTTTGTTCAAATCCACGACGAGCTGTTTGTCAAGTTTTCCTATAGAGACGCTTGAAACAAGGCCCTTCATGGGTATTCCCGCATGGGCCAAAGCCATCGCGGCCGCATTTATTCCCGCGCATCTCGTCGATGCATTCGCCTGGATTATGTCAATGTGAACGTCGACAACCTGGTTTGGATAGCGTTTTATCATCAATGTAGGCTCGAGAGCCCATTCTGTGATTTTGCTTATCTCCATTGCCCTTCTGTTTGGCCCGGGCCTTATTCTGTCCGAGACCGAAAAACTAAGCATATTGTAATTGCATCTCAATGTTCCCTTCTCAGGGTCCTGCTTGTGCTGAGGGTGCATTTTTCTTGGGCCGTAAACTGCCGCAATCGCCGTGGTCTCTCCGAATGCAAACATCGCGCTCCCGTCAGCATTAGGAACAACTCCTACTTTTGCAGTCATAGGCCTTATCTCATCGACCTTCCTTCCGTCCGGCCTTTTAAATTCTTTTGCGGTCATTTCTTCTTTCCTCCTTTTTGTTCTTCAAACCACTTTTTAACTTCATCGGTAAGCCCATGCGCAAAGGATTTTTTCTCAATGAATTCGACTGCATTTTTCACAAGAAGCTCGTCCTCGACTTTGTTTCCCTTGACCCATATCAATCCGTTTTGGCCGACGGTAATGCTGCATCCGGATTCTTCCTTTATGAGGCTCACCATGCTGCCTTCTTTTCCAATCACCCTTGGAACCTTGCTCGGATTTATTTTTACAATCATTCCTTCGTCGATTCTTCCAAGGCCGCGAGACTTTATTGTCAAGTCCACGCCCCGGCTGCTCACTCCCGTTATCTTTGCGACCATCATGTCTCCGATGTCAAGAACTTCCGTAAGCCCGTCCTGGTTAACATATTTTGGGACCTCCTGCAAAGGCAAGAATGCACCCTCGGCAGAATCAATGTCGACTACCCAGCCATAGTAGGTGATATTCTCAACTTTTCCTATCACAACATTTCCTCTCCGCGGAAGGTAAACTCCTGAAAGAGGTATTACTTTGACAAGCCTGTTTGATTCCTCTGCAAGGCCGTATTTTATCGCAACTATTTCGTCTCCGCGCTTTTCTGTTCCTTCGCCGGGCAAATAGTCATTTCCTTTTGCCAGAACTTCTCCGGGAATTGCAATCTCTCGTTTTGATTCTTGTTTAGTCATTTTAATCTTTCTATTACTGGATTTTTTATTGAACGGTTCCTGTATAAAACTACGCCTGTTGAAACAAGTCCGGTAGCTATAACTAAGCTCCCTCCTGCAATATAGCCGGGATTCATGTCTTTAATACCTTCTAATATCAAGTATGCTCCGCCCGAGGTTCCGCCTACAGATAAAGGAGCCAACATTTTATCCAATCTGCTTATTTTTGGTAATCTTGTATCCATTTTATTCTTTAAGTTCTTCCGTAACGACGCTTCCGTGCGTCGCCGAATTTAATTTGTCGTAAAAGTCAATAATCATTCCCGCTGGGACATTAACTATTGCTTCGAGGTCCCCGTTTCCTAGCCAGTTTTCGCTTTCCTTGTAACTGCTTATCAGTCCGTAGACCTTCCCTGTATGAATCGCGGGAATAATCATTTTTATTCTTTTCGTTTCGAGTTTTATTGGAAGAATTGGCGCGAGCCTGTCCACAATCTCCTTAATCTGGTTCTCTATCGGCCCGTTCTTTATGTTTACATGCGCCTGCTCCAGCGCGCTTTTTATTCTTTCAGGAGTATGGGGATTTCCTGTTTGAGGATCAATCGCATTTCTTGAAAGAAAATCTACAACTCTTTTTAGCTTGTTTTCTCTTTCTTCATCGCGATGCTCCTGCGTAAGAAGAACCTCGCCCTGCTTCACGATTTTTGCCGAGATTGCATTGACATCGTCTGTTCCAAAAGCCTCTTTCATATCCTTTTCAGAAGCAACGTGGCCTTTCTTTGAGTCGGTAAAGACGCGGTCAATCTCTAGAAAATCCAAATTAGAAGACTCGCCCTTTCTGAATTTCAGGGCCTTGTCCAAATCTACTATTATTTCAAAGTGTT
>CAYXWJ010000016.1:0-3740 GCA_964468775.1 Candidatus Woesearchaeota archaeon | reverse complement strand
TCATTCGCGCTGTGGTTTGCGTCATTTTATATAATCTTTAAGTTCTTCTCCGACCAGTCTTTCCGGTTGGTTTCCGTCGTTTTTTAAGTATACAAGTTCAAGCTGTTCCGCCGAAAAATTCTTCCCGTGAACTTCCTTAAGGATTTCTGCTGCAAGCTTTACGCCTTTCTTCAGGTTCAAATCTTTGCTGTATTTTTCCCGAAGTTTTTCTTTCACTTTATCGTCATTTTCTCCGATGGAATTGGCATAATACGAAAAATAATTTCCTGTGATGTTGCTAGTGTAAAGTTCAGGTTTCCCGTCGTGGACTCCTGCAATCATCAGTGAAACTCCGAAGGGCCTTGCTCCGCCGTACTGCGTGAACTGCTGCTGGGTGTTCGCGACTTCTTTGACTATGAGCTCCAGCTCTATTGGAGAATCGTACGTGATTCTGTTCTGCTGGGCCACAATCTGCGCGCGCTCGATAAGTACGCGTGCATCTGAAACAACGCCCGCTATGCTGCAGATTATGTGAGAATCAATTTCATAGATTTTGTTTGCAGAATCAGGGATGATGAGCTTGTCTTTTACTCTCTTGTCTGCAAGGATGAAAACTCCGTCGGTGCAAACCATTCCAATGCTTGAGCTTCCGAGCCTGACTGCTTTTTCCGCGTACTCAACCTGAAGAATCGTGCCCTCCGGCGAGAACATTGTCGCGGTCCGGTCATAGCCCATTGCCTGATGTTGCATGTCTATTGGCATATCCATTTTCCAATTGTTTTAACTATATCCTTAAGAATCTTATAATATTTAATTCTTCCCTTATCAACCGAACATCAGAAATTCTTTGGCTTTAAAAAGATTTCGGAGGTCATTTCCCTCGCAATCCTCTAAGCGTCCCCGAGACTTTCAAGACCTTTATTTCGCGCGGCCAGACCGCAAAACTTGCGCGCACATTATTCAAAGACTCGCGGTTGACTCCTATGATTGCCTTCTCTTTTCCTGAACTTATCCATATCAATCCTGTCTTTGACATTCCCAAGACACCGATGAATTCAAGAATGGCCTTTTCAATATCTCCCACGTTTCCGGTAATAGAAAGATATCTTTTATTCTCGCGCATCGAGGGCTTTAACGATTTCATAAACTATCTACGCCAATCGGTTTTATAACTTTATTGTTCTAGTTTCAAATTCCCAACTTTTTTAAACCGCCATTTCCTGATGACTTTGAAAAGAGAGAATAATATGGAAATTTGTACTGTTGGTGGATTTGAGCAGGTCGGAAAAAATATGACGGCCGTTAGGGTCGATGACGATGTTTTTATTTTTGATGCAGGGCTTTACATTCCGGGAATTGTAGAATTGCAGGAAGATAACCTCATGGAATACACGCACAGGCTTCAGAAGAAGGGACAGCGGAATCAAAATTTTTCTGAAAAAAAGCTTCGTGAATTCGGAGTCATTCCTAACGACACCGTTCTTGACAAGCTTGGATGGCATGACAAAGTTCGCGCGATATTCATAAGCCATGCTCACCTCGACCACCTCGGGGGCGTCCCCTACATTGCAAAAAGATATCCTAATGTTCCCATATACGGCACTCCTTTCACGATGCAGCTCCTGAAAGAAATCCTTGATGATGAACACATAAAGCTCTCAAATAAGATAAATGTTATCCAGTCAGACTCCACACATATGATAAAGGGAAAATCTGCGACCTACAAAGTAGATTTCATACACGCGACACACTCAACCATTGAATGCGTCTTCCCGGCATTGCACACGAAAGAAGGAATTTTCTTTTACGCTCTTGATTTGAAGTTTGATAATCATCCGACTCTTGGAAATCCTCCAAGTTACAATCTTATGGAAGCTGCCGGAAAAGAAGGAGTGAAAGCTCTTGTTCTTGATTCATTATATTCCGGAACTGAAGTCGAGCCGGGAGGAGAAATCGTTGCATACCATCTTCTCGAAGAGGCATACTCGAAAATCACGTCGGGAAACACGGCATTTTTCGTAACAACATTCTCCTCTCACATAGAGCGTCTTACAAACATCGTGAAGCTTGCGAAGAAGATGGCCCCGAACAGAGAGATTGTTTTTCTCGGGAGAAGTCTTGCTAAGAACATAGAGGCTGCGACCAAGGTAGGCCTGTGGAAATTCAAGGGAATAAAAACTTTGAAATATGGAAGACAAAGAGAATCTTTCCTGAGAAAAGTCGAGAAAAATCGGGAAAAATATTTTGTCGTGTGCACAGGCCATCAGGCAGAGGAAAATTCCGTCCTTGACAGGATTGTAAAGGGAACTATGCCATTCAAATTCAAGTCAGGAGACAATCTTATTTTTTCTTCAAGCGTCATTCCAGTTCCAATAAATATCATGGCCCGCGAGAGAATGGACAACAAGCTGAGAAGGATGGGCGTAAAGATTCAGACTAACGTTCATGTCCATGGGCACGGAAGCCGGGAAGACATGAGACATCTTGTGAATATGACAAAACCTCAGCACATAATTCCTGCCCACGGAACCTTGCAACAGGAAACTCCTATGATAGGACTCGCGACCGAGATGGGATATAAGTTTGGAAAGACATCTCATTTGTCAAATGATGGGAACGTGATTAAGATTTAATCCCAATCACACAATTTTTAAACTCTTTCTTCCTACACTACTCATGGCAAAAGAGGAACTTGTAGAGGGGATTAAGCTCGCGGTTGCTAAAGGTTCTACTCTTCGTGAGGCGATGATGAGTTTCTATAACTCTGGATATTCCCGGGAAGACATAGAGGAGGCGGCCCGCGCGATACAGATTCCTCAATTCTCTCAGCTAACAGGGACTCCGGAAGGGCTTAAGCCTCTGCCAAGAGCAGGAACTGCACAGGGCAAGCCAAAAACAACCCCTTCCGTTCATCCTACACAGCAAGCCCCACAAAAACCTGCCGCGCAATCCAATTCCCAAAGGTACCAGGCCCTGACTCCTAACAGCACCCAAAAAGTATCCAATTATGATTTTAACAAGAAGAAAAAAAAGAACATGGTAGTTATCGTTATAATTATGATTCTGTTGGTGGTCGCGCTTGCATTAATATTCTTGTTCAGAAGCCAGCTCACAACCTTATTTCACAATCTTATAGGCTAAATCACAATCAATTTTATATACTTCTTGTTTGAGATATCTATGAAATTAAAATGGTGAAATTTGCGCATATATCTGACGTGCATCTTGGAGGGTGGAGACAAAAGCCGCTGCAGGATTTGAATTTCCAGTCCTTTCAGAAAGCGATAGAGACTTGCATAGCAGAGCGCGTGGAATTTGTGCTTATGGCCGGAGACATTTTTGACACCGCATTCCCCGGAATAGACATACTTAAAGAAGCGTTCGCAGAATTCAGAAAACTAAAGGAAGCGAGGATTCCCTGCTACATAATCGCAGGCTCCCATGACTATTCAGTTTCAGGAAAAACCTTCCTTGATGTTTTGGAAAAGGCCGGCTTCTGCAAAAACGTGGAAGACTTCGAAGAAAAAGACGGAAAGATAATTCTAAATCCAACAATCTACAAGGGCGTCGCAATCTACGGTTATCCCGGGAAAACGTCAGGACTTGAGCTTAACGATCTTCGCAGAGCGGAACTGAGCTCGGCCCCCGGACTTTTCAAGATTTTCATGCTTCACACAACAATAGATAAGGCGGTCGGAGGTTTTCCTGTTGACTCGCTAAAAACTTCAGAGGCTCCCCCCGCGGATTATTATGCGATGGGA
>CAYXWJ010000015.1:0-9237 GCA_964468775.1 Candidatus Woesearchaeota archaeon | reverse complement strand
CCAGTGGACACGCATAAGATAGCATTACTATACAGGAACCGCCGCGCACGACGACGGAATTTACCAGGTTTGGATAGGCGACAATTTAATGGTCAATGAAACAAATCTCAACATGTACCCCCCTAATGGCTCTGTAATAAGCCCCTGGTTCAACGAAGGCTATCTCCTCGGTTACTCAAACTCAGGATTCACAAATTTAACAAGAGTCCATATAGATGATTTCAAAATTTACACACAGAATCCAGAATGGCCAGGCAATGATAATCCCTAAGACTTCTCCATCTCTGCAATCACATTATCAAGCTCGACATCCTTCATGTTCTCCACAATAAGCTCTTCGTTGTTAAAATAAGAATTAGTTCTCACATTTCCTGAAAAAATCATCTCCTTGCCAAGCAAATCCTCCCGTTGAAGGGAAAGCTTCTCAGGGTCGTCCAGTGCAGTAAGCCCTGCTTTCAAAATCATCTCGTGAAAAAGAACTGCGCGGATAGTTTCCGTGCCGTCATCCAAGACGATATTTGTCACTGCCCTTTTTTCAGGTGCAACCTTTCCGTGCTCTTTGCAGACAAAATCCTCTCCCTGCTGCTCCGCCTTCTTATTGCAAGTAGAGCACACATAAAAAAATCTTGGCTCAAAGGCCTGCACAACAAACGCCCTAACACCCGTATTCTCTCCTTTCCTAAAATCAGAGATGTTCTTTTCGTGGAAAACCTTGTCCTTGACAACAGTGTCAATCTTTTCCTCGCTGAGTTTCATTTCAGAAAAACTTCCCAGATGCAGTTCGGAATCTCGCATAGTCCCGTTTGAAAGCTCAACCACCGTGCCGACGCCAACCTTTCCGTCTTCTATCATCGCAATAAGATTTGTATCCCATAAAACAACGCGCACGTTTGAGGTCTCGTCGGCCAGCCAGAAATTAACAACCTTGCTTTCTTCGCCTTTCTTCGTTGTGAATGTTCTTATTGGAGACAGATTCAGAACTTTTCCCACGACGCTTACATTTCTCATCCCGGGAAGGAGCTCATCTATCTTCAAAGTTTCATTGTCAAAATTAACCCCAAGCTCTGCGGCGATGACCTGGGCCGCGCCTTCCTTGCTTATCAGGCCGGAAAGTTTCGCCCTTTTGGCAGCAATTCTGTCTTCCAAATCATTCACGCCGACGCCCGAAGCTCTCGAAATCTTGTTCAGAATCCTTTCATAATTCCCGTTACTGTTAGCCATCCCAAAACAAAAAACCCTTCATTTTTAAGTATTGTTGTTAATTTTCGCGAGACGAGGCCAACTTTTATAAACCAAGATTATCAAAACATAATATGGGCGTCGCAGCAGTTAAAATAAAGATAATGCCGGCTTCTCCGGAAGTTAATCTCACAGAACTGGAAGGCAGAATTAAGGGTTTCCTTGAAAAAGAAGGTGTGAAGAATCCCCAGTTTGATATTCAGCCGATTGCGTTTGGCCTAAAGGCGCTGATTGCGATGTTTGGCTGGCCTGAAGAAAAATCCCTGGATGAGATGGAAGAAAGCCTCGGAAAAATTCAGGATGTAAATTCAGTGGACCTTCTCGATATACGAAGAGCCATAGGATAAAATGTCAGATTACGCATATCTTCAAAAAAGGAACAAAGGCAAGGATAAAAAACGCGAGAAAAAGAAGCACCCATACAAGAAGGGCGGCCGAAATCGTTCGAAAAAATAATTCTACAAAACTAATATAAATGGGAAAATTTTCTTAATCAAATGATAGAGGTGGTTTTCCTTGCGGCATTAGCTCTGATTTGGATAATTTTCGCTGTAATCCAGGACCTCAGAAGCCATGAGGTCTCAAACTGGCTGAATTTTTCTCTGATAGTTTTCGCACTGGGATTCAGATTTTTTTATTCACTTTTTTCAGGCAGCGGATTCTCGTTTTTTTATCAGGGGCTTATAGGGCTCGCGATTTTCTTTGCGGTAGGAAATCTTTTGTATTATGGCAAACTTTTCGCTGGCGGCGATGCAAAACTGATGATTGCCCTTGGAGCAGTTCTTCCATTGACAACAAGCTTCACATCAAATGTAAAGATTTTCATCTTCTTCCTCCTTCTATTCTTTTTCGCCGGAGCGATTTATACAATAATCACAAGTGCAGCATTGGGCATAAAAAACAGCAAGGAACTTGAAAAAGAATTCAAAAAACAATTTGCAAAGAACAAAAGCAGGCTTTCATTAACAATTTCCTTCGCGGTGATTCTGGCCGTTGCGGGATTCTTCATAGACCCTCTCCTAATATATCTTGCAATAATGATTTTCATTCTTCCTTATATTTACATCTATGCGAAATCTGTAGATGAAGCATGCATGATAAAGTCTGTTTCAACACAAAACTTAGTCGAGGGAGATTGGCTTTACAAGTCAGTGAAGGTCGGCCGAAAAACAATAAAGGCAGATTGGGACGGGTTAACTCACGAAGACATCTCGGTCTTAAAGAAATCCCATAAAAAAGTCAGAATAAGAGAAGGCGTTCCCTTCACTCCCGTATTCTTAATAAGTTTCGTCCTTATGCTTCTATTGTACAACTGGGCCCTTGCATGGAGCTTATTTTTGTAATCAGGGAATCCTTCTTGGAAGAATCATCTTTGTGTCGGTTTTTATTGAGGAAGTTTTTGGTTTGGGAACTTTTTTCGCCCGTGTTTTCTTTGAAAGCAATTTCTGCAAAGACAACAATTCCTCCTCGCTCGCAGAATATCTTTCATTCTTCTCTTTTCCAAGGTCCTCTTTGTACAGCGGGAGAACATTAAGAATTTCGTGGCCAAAAGCATTAGAGCTTTTTATCGCAACATCTTCCGGTTTTAACTTTGATTTTATCCTTTTCGAAATCTCTTCAGCAAGTTTCATGACTCCTGTTGGAAGTCTCTCCCCTGCACCAGAGTCAAGGTGCTTTCTTGGAATCACAATGACATGCCCTCGCGAAAGAGGGTTTATTTCAAGAACCGCAATCGCATCCCTATTTTCCGCAATCTTGTAAGAAGGGATCTGCTCAGAAACTATGGAACAGAATACGCATTGGCCACCCTTACCTTTGGAGTATGAAAGATTATTTCTTCCCAAAAATTCTTCAAGTTCATCCGCACTCATCCCTTCAATCTGCTTTCGCGCGTACTCTTTCTTGTCGTCAGGAAAACCCTTGTCTATATGCGATAAAAGCTGCTCTTTCACATTCTTAATCTGCTCGGGAGTTAACATAAAAGAAAATAGGAGAATCTGCTTTTAATTTTTTGGGTATTAACAAGTTATCGAGGAGCAGGCATCAATCTTGTAAGTTGCAATAAAACTATTCTGTTTGTACATTACGCTGTTTGGATTAGATAGTTGGTCACATGTAGCTGTGAATTGGGGATGTGTCCCATCGTTTACCGTCCGGTTTATCGTGCAAAAATCATATTGATTTCCAGTGGAACAGGCATAATTGCAGGAAGTTTTTATGTTGTTAACATTGTTTGATTTTAGGAACGGCAAGAACGTGTTCCAGCCAAGAGTGAATCCCAATATCAATATGGCCAAAACCACTACGCCGAGAATTATCAATATTATCGCATTCGTGCTAAGGCCCTGACCTCTTTTACTATTCATGTTTATCTAATGCTTATTTTGTTTAAAAATGTTTTTATTGAGGCAGGTAGTATTTCACAGACAGGCCGCCTTCAGAAAAGTTAATGTATTTTCCTGTCGAATCCTGCTGGACATAGAATGCTTTGTCTATTTGGTCGTTTGTGAATCCGAGGTTTTTGTATAATGCAATTTTGTCCATAGTAACTGTCGCCTTCTGTATCAGCCCAACCGAGTTCAGGCCATTCTTGACGCTGTGAGCCGAAAAATAAAAAGTGAAGATTGCAGCCATGCAAATTAGTACGACTCCAAGTACAAGGATTGTTATGGGAATATCTCCACGCCGTGATTTTTTTAGGGATTTCATTTCGGGAATAACACCATTTCCAAATTTTTAGTAGGGGTTAATTGTATGTCCTGAAGAAAATAATAAAGTTGTGTTGTGACTCGATTGCCCTCTCTTGTCAAGGAAGGTTCCTCTCCAAAATACAGATTTTTATCTCCTGTGAAGTTAGTGTCATAAATTACCCCCACCCATTTTTTTGCATAGGTCTTGCCATAAAAACCGTTGAAAATCGCTCCGGCCAAATTTCCATTAAAATCATTTAAGTTATTATAGCCATTAAGCTGTTCGTAAACTGTTTGGCCGGTCGAGTTCTTTGTCAGAACATAGGAGAACAAAGATTTTGAAGCAAGAGTGTCTGTCCTTGATACAGACTGCAAATCAGGAGTTTTGTCTTTATTGAATTTGGCCGATGCTATAAAAATCGAAATCCCCAAGATTGCAATTATTATGATTGTTGCAACAACCCAGGTCATAGTCTCCCCAATCTGGGCTCTTCTTCCAATATGACTATACTGCATTTTTTTCTGTTTTCCTGACGACGGACGTTATGTTTATTTTGTATTGATTATTATCTTTGTCTACAGAATAAAAGCTTCTTTGGACACACACGGGCATGCTTGGGCCAGGTTGAGTACAGGAATCCCTTAGGTTTGTGTTGCCCTGTGTTGTGCTAAAAAGCTCGTTGCCTGCTTTACCGGACGAGAAATTGTAAATATTGACCCCAAGATAATATTGATCATTACTCCAGTTGTAAATCTTCTCTGTTGTGAAATTTATGCCGCATATTATAAGAAAATTGTTTGGATTAGATTTTAAAATTGACGTATCAAAATAGCCCCCTGTTGAAAGGCAGTCCGCGACTTTGTTCGTCAAGGCATTGGCCTCGGCCGCCCTGACATCATAAGGATGCCCGTAAAAAGAAACCACCATGTAAACTATCGCAGCCGCGACTATGAAAAGCACTGCAAACCAATATACAGAAAGTATTTTGTCGCCTTTTTTGTTTTTTATCATCTTAATAATTTTATAGTCAAATTCTGATTGTCCATGTAATAACGGTTCTTAACCCCGTCAAAATTTATATCGTTAAAGAAAGAATAAGTATAACCACCCTTCCCCGTAAGATCCACCGTCACAAGATTTCCCTTTATATCCACTATTTTTTTTGTATCAAGGCCGTTTTTCCCTGCGGCATTCACAGCATCAGCCATGCTTATATTTATCGTCATCCCAGGCCGCGCAGAGTCAAGGGCCAGCGCGATTTCCTTAGCATATTTTTCTTGCAAAGTAGCTGCGCTGTTGGTTTTTGCGAACAAAAAAATCAAAAGTATAGAAATAAAAGCGAGATTAAGGACTATAAAAATGACATTTTCGGTAAGTATGTTTTCCCCTCTTTTTTTCCGGATTAAAGATCTCATTTTACGCCTTGGTCAAAAACTCACTGCATCCAACTTTGTTATAGTTGTCTTGTGTTTTCTCTAATATCACTACAGGGTATGGTGCGCTCGGCGTGCCGCTTGTGAAAGGCAGAAGATGATAAAGATTGTCGCCTCCTTTTTGAGACAGATAGCCTTCCTTCACTATTCCTGTCAGGACAAAATATGTCTTGCCGAAATTAAAGGTGTTATCAAGATAATCTTTTGACGAAGTTAAATTCTCCATTCCGGTGAGGGTGTTTGTTCCATAAAGATATTGAAGATAGGTTTGTGATGCTGTCTTTGGCGTTGTGCGAAGATAATTGTAGAACTCATTATAAGTCACGCCAGACCCCAGCGCTTTCTGCACTTTATCGTCAAAAGCAGAAATTGAACAAATAGAGCATTCTATCTTTTGTTTAGCTCCAGTATCTGAAGAATAGTCAATCTTTCCTTCACCAAACTCCCACCAGCAATTTGACATCTCGTCGGCAAGCGCTTTGAATGTTTCATTTTTTATCACTGCAGTAGACTTGGAGGTGTCTATGCTTACGGAATTTGTTTGGCTTATCGCTGTGCATTTATCCCCTCCTGAAACACACATATAATTTGTCTTGCAATCAATGTTTCCAGAGGTTATTTTTGACTGCTCCTGCAAAACAACAGAGTTGTGACAAACCTGTGCATCTGTCGTCTGTCCAAGATTCAGTCTGTAAAGAAGAAAAAGGATGATTACAAAACTGGCTATAAGAATTATTATCGTGACAAGCTGTTGCGTCGTCAGTTCGCCCTTTTTGCCAAAACCTCCTTTCATGAATACAAAAGCCGGATGCAATTAATAAACTTAACTAAATCACGCGACGCCAATCCGCTTCAACATCACATAAAGCCCTGCCAAGGCCAGCGCAAAAAAAACAATCCAAATAAGATACCTCATGAAAACATCAAGATCCATCAGCTGCTTATCTCCTTATTTGTATAATCTATTTTTAGAGTCAGCGGAAGATTTTTCAGTTCGATGCTTTTTCCGGCGACATCAAAGCCATGTGTATTATTTATACAGGTGCCACTATCACAAGAATCAGGCGTATCTTTGCTGCAGATGCATAGACATGAATTCCACCCTAAATTCTCACAAGAAAGAGGGGTTCTTGATTTAGTCGTTGCCCCGAGACCAAGAAATCCTCCTGTTGTTACAGTATGCGGCCAGACATCAAGAACCCATCCGTCTGGGTTGTAAATATCCACAGATTCAAGCTTAGAGTTTATCGCATCAGAAACAGAACTAAGAGTGCTTTTGGCAAAATCAAGGTTCTTGCTGTTTGAATTATTCTGGTAAATTGAAAAGAGGAGATATGCTAAAAATCCTATGCAAATCACAGCTATGATTATTTTCAAGGTTTCTTCTGCCAGCAAAAATCCTTTTCTCTGTTTCATCTTACCAACCCCAGGATAATTTTTCCGCTAGAATTCCCCCCTAAATTTTTGAAAAAATCAATCACAGAGTTCTTAAAGAAAAAAGCGACAGCGGCAACGACGATGGCAAATACCAAAATCCCGAGGATTATTTTTATGAGCTGCCCGATAGTTAATTCTGACATTTATCCTCCTAGCATCCCCTTTATTTTATCGATAAAAGAGACTCCTGTATTTTTCATCACAAAAAGCGCAATCATCAATATGACAAGAACCGCTACCGCTATAAGAATCCATGGCAAATAGTCTGCAATGACACCCCTTTTCTCCATCTCACAGAATAAGAAACCAAATTAATAAAGTTTGCTAATATTAACTATCCCAAACTCCTAAGTACAAAGCCGACGAGTACAGATAGCGCAACTGTTGCAACAAGCCCGGTTATGAAATAAAGCATAATTCCTTTAATGAGATTTTTTCCTGTTTCATTTGTGACCTCAAGTTTGTCCTCTCCGGAATTTATCGTCACAAGAGTCCGTGTAAGGATGAAGACAATTTCGATAAGATAAATCCCGATTATTATCTGAAGGAAATAGGGAGGGATCATTTGTGTGAAATCAAAAAGGCCGCTAAGGGTAGAAACATCAACACCACCTAAGGTAGCCCCTGTTACACCTTGAAGACTTACCTGATTTACTTTGTAAAGTATGGCATTTATCATTGAAGCCAGGCCAACGACAACACCGGAAAGCAAAGGCGCAAGAAAACTCATGTTGGATTTCATGTCGGAGACGACTTCGGCCAGCATATCCTTAAGCCTCTCGGTGATTTTCTGTATGTTTTTCACATACTCTGAAATGCTCATAAGACTTATCGCTGCAATCCGCAAACCCTTCTTCGCAGATTCCACGAGAATTCGCATGCTCGTAGCTATCAATTCAGAAGGAAAAAAGATTATCGCGCCCTGACTCCTGTCAAATATCGCTTTCTCGACGCTCATCCCAAGTTGTCTTATATTGTAATTTACCCTGTTGAAAAAATCTCTTGTCTGAAGCCCCTGCGAAACTTCTGCGACTTCTCCAAAAGCAATTTCCGGAGGTGTGCCATTACCAATTCTGTTTCCAAGCTGGAAAAGTGAAGTATTGAATTCGTCTTCAAGTTGCTTCGTCTTATTCCTCGCAATAATCAAATCTTTCGTCCTTGCCTTAAAAGAAAGAGAAAAGAACATTGCAATGCCCAAAGGGATGAACATGCTCAGTATTAGTGCGCCGACACCGAAAGGCCCGACAAACCCTGTATGAGTCGCATTAGGAGTGAATCCTATCACTGTAGCATTAACGCCCAAACCAATCTGCGCAAAATTATAATCTTTCTGAAGGCCAAGGTTTGCGGGTAAAGAAGTGTACTGGACTTTGAACGTCAACAGCCCCAAAATAAACAGAGGCAGAGTCAGGATGAACGCGTTAATGTAAGGAGTTTTGCTTTTGTACTCGTAGTAAAGAGGATTTTTTTCAATCAATGAGGCCTCCCCGTAACCGCCAGGACGCATAAAAAGAATCTTGTCTGTGAGATAAAAAACAAGAAATGGAACAATCAAATCAAAAAGAATGAATATGTGAACCCAAGTCAACATTCCTCCCAACATCGCCGTCGCCAAAGGAAGAAGCGCAAGCCCTAAAGTCGGAAGAACTACGCCAAGCATGTAAACATTGGTCAATGGGCTTTTCACTTCATGTGTGAATTTAAGCATCTTATCGTAAACCCCGTCTAGGACAACCTGAAGCGATTTTTCTAGGGTGGAGATTCGTTTCGCATCATCTGGTTCATATAAGCTGCTCTCAATAAGATGGAATGCCTCAATGAACTCTATAGAATAATCCTGCCATATCTGAAGATAATTGTCGAGGCTTTCCTTTATTGTCGCGAACTTCCCGACCTGGACATCATAAAAAACTTTCTTGAAATCTAACGCAAGAGGATATTGAAGGTGGTCGGCCGCAAATGAAATCGCACGCTCCAAGTTAGAAGTATGCCGCATATAAACCACAACATAAAGTATTGCTGGGACCATCTGGCTCGAGGCCTTAAGCCGCCATTTATTCGCAAGCCGTGAGGGATAATTCTTCATATAATAAAAAACGAATACGGAGAGCATTATTACAAGGAGAAAAAATAAAATGGGAAGGCTTCCGCTGATGAAAAGTATTGCGACTGAAATAAGCAGGCCTATAAAAAAAATAGACAAGAAGGCCATCACCGCAAGTGTCAATGGCTGCCAGGGTTCCAAATCTACATGTGCGATGCTAAGCTGTTTTTGAATCTCCTGTGCATCCTTTGGCGCAACATTTAGTCTTATGATGTTCCCGAGGCTCCGGCACAACCTTTCATACCTCGTTATTTCCGGCGCCATCTCCTCCTTGAACTGAATATATTCTTGGCTGTAATTTTTTCGTTTCTTTTATTTGCTCCTTTAACCTTT
>CAYXWJ010000014.1:0-9644 GCA_964468775.1 Candidatus Woesearchaeota archaeon | reverse complement strand
TGCAATATCGGAAAAGATTCGCACGTTCATACAGCAATTACTTAGCCAGACTGAGGGGCTTTCATGGTTCGGGCTTGTGAAGTTTATATTTTTCAACAATGTTCAAAGCAGCTTTTCAGGGATGATATTCGGATTTTTTTTGGGGATTTTTTCTGTCTTGACTGCGCTGATAAATGGATATGTTGTAGGGTTTGTTGCGATGCTTGCTGTAAAAGAAGGAGGCGTTTCTGTCTTATGGAGACTTTTTCCTCATGGGATCTTTGAGCTTCCTGCATTGTTTATTTCTTTGGGTATGGGCCTAAAGTTTGGAACGTTCTTTTTCCAGGAGAACAAAATGGATTCCTTTAAGGAATATCTTTTGAATTCGCTCAGAGTCTTTGTTTTCATTGTAATTCCCCTCTTATTGATTGCCGCTTTTATCGAGGGAACTTTGATTTTCTTCGTCGGATGATTAAATTTATATACTCTTTTGCCCTAAAATAAATACTAAATAAAAGGAGGAAAATATGGGACAAGGAACAGGATGGATTGTTTCGGTTGCCGCGTTGGCTATGCTTTTGGCAGAGCTTAACATCTATTCATCGTGGATGGGATGGCTTGGATTTATTCTTGCAGTAATTGGCGCAATCATGGCATTTATGGGCAAATAGGCCCAACTAATTTTTTTATTTTTTAGAAATTTTATTTTGTTCAAGTGGGATTGAGGGGAAATTTTTTAAAGGTTTCAATAGTTTTATTAATGTAATTTTATTCTTTGTTTTATGGGACTGGTTTCTCTGAAAGGGGCGGGTAAGTCGTTCGGCCGCAAAAAAATTCTCGGCGACATTAATCTTGAGATAAACAAAGACGAAATCGTAGGAATTGTCGGGCCCTCTGGATCCGGAAAGTCTGTACTTGTGAAAATGCTTATTGGATTCTTTCATCCAACAGAAGGGAGTATAGATTTTGAAATGAGCCCGACAATAGGATTTTCAATGCAGGATAATTCCCTTTATGAACACCTTAATGTCAGGCAAAATGCAAAATATTTTTCAAAAATATATGATGTGTCAAAGAAAGACAGGAAAGAAAGGATTCCGAAACTGATAGAGTCTCTGGACCTTAAGGAATTTGAAAAAGTTCTTGTGAAAAATCTTTCTGGAGGAACCAAGAAGAGGGTTGACCTTCTTTGCTCTCTCATAAACAATCCAGATATTCTTATTCTTGATGAGCCTTTTCTTGGGCTTGATCCTTCTCTTGTGAAGGCGCTTTCAAAATACATACTTGAGCTGCACAAACTTGGGAAGACCATAATTATCTCATCTCACCGAACCAATGAACTTTCTTATCTTGCAACAAGGATGCTTATGGTCAAGAACAAAACGCTCAAGGAAATAACAAAGAGTGAAATAAACAACGCATACATATGATGAAACTCCTAAATATAATCTCAAAAAATTTCAGAATACTCCTGAATTCAAAATTCTCGTCTCTTATTTTTATTTTAGGTCCGCTAATACTTATGATTCTTGTGGGGTCCGTATTGAGCAACACTTCAATAAAAAATGTGGATGCGGGAGTGTATATCGGACCAGGAGTGAGTGATTTCTCGGGGGGTTTCATAAGCGGCCTTGAAGGATATTCATTCCATGTTGTGACAGAATCAAGCCTAAGCGACTGTAAAAATGCTGTGTTAAGCGGAAAGACAGATGTATGTATAGATATGGAACAGTCTAATTTCAATTCGTTAGGTGGGCAATACCAGGCAGGATACAATCTAAATCTTTACGTTGATTTTTCTCAGGAAAGAGTGGTCTGGAGCATCATAGCAACGATACAAAGAGTTGCAGGAGAGGAATCTCAAGCTATTACAAACCAAAGAGTCAACACACTGAAGGCAGAGGCTTCAACTTTGATCAAACAATTGAATGATGGAGAAAGCAGAATAAATTCTGTAATGTATGATTTGAATTACGCGGAAAGTACGCTTCAGACAATAAATAACAACCAACAGGCTACTGAAATTAGTGTAAACCAAGGTATCAGCCAATTGTCTAGTGTATTAAGCGTACTTAATATAGTAGAGTCTTCAGGACAGGTGCCATTCCCTTATAATTCTTCACTTCAGAGCTCAATTTATACCTTACAAAGCACACATGACAACCTAGTTTCTCTAAGTCAGAATTTTCAGAATGTTGATATACCCTCCCTTATCAACCAAATATCAAATGCAAAGACCACACTCAATAACATAAGTGATTCATTGAGCCTTATGCAAAATAATCTTCAGGGAATACAGAATTCAGACTTAAATAAAATAACAAATCCTGTCTCCGTAAGCTATTTCTCTGCCCGTGATTCAGAAGGAGGGTCTCCAAACACAGATCTTCAGTCATTTGACTACATATTCCCGAGCTTCCTGATGTTCTTCATACTTCTTTCATCCCTGATATACAGCACGATAGACATAATGAGAGAAAGAACTTCAAATGCATACATAAGAAACCTGGCAAGCAAGGCAAACGGATTTGACTTTGTGTTTTCTAGTTTTTTCACAAGCGTCTGTGTTGTTTTCATTCAGATAGTCGCAATACTTGTCCTTGCAAGTTTCTTCGTGCATCTTTCATTGTTCGTAAGACCAATAAGCCTTTTCTTTTTCCTTCTTATTGCAGTATCTTTCTTTTGTCTTTTGGGATTGGTCGTGGGAATGATATTCAATTCCTATGAAAGCGCGATAGTAGGATCTATTTCACTTTCTCTATTATTCTTCATGTTCTCTTCAATAATAGCTCCTGCAGAGACTCTTCCAAAGACTCTTTCGACAATAGTTTCATACTCCCCTTTTGCTCTTCTTGAATCCAAGGCTAGATTTTTGATGATCTTCAATTCGTCATTGTCTTTTTCAATGTCCCAATCAATAATTCTTGCATCTCTTGTTGTATTTATAGGGTTGATTACAATTTTACTTTTCAAGAAATCAAAAGAGAAAGAAATTTAATATGGGGTTCAAGTGGAGATTTTCGAAGTTTTTTAAGTAGGGCCTATGAAGAAGTTTATGAGTAAGGGAAAATAACCTTCAACAAGATTAAGAAAAATAATTTTTGCAGAATTATCGTCCCTGCCAGCACCGATGCAACTATTGAAAATTCATCTTGATATTTCTTCCAAGAAGTTAACGAGAGAATAAGAACAAATACTGGAAGTGCATAATAAATTAAGTAAGATAAAATTCCCTCAATTGTGAAAATTGGCGCGACAAAAACTAGGACTAGCGTTATCCAGAATCCTACTCTAACTCCATACAAAATACTTTTATTTTCCATCAGAAGCCACCCCTAAATGCAGCAAATAGTATGCTCATAATAATATAAAGAATGAGAAAGAGTGACGAGATAATCAGAGAAGTTCTTGCGAAAGCTTTTTCCTTATACATTCTTAGGTGCACCACAGATAGTATAACCACAAAAAAAAGAGGTATCAGCATTAAGGAGTATAGTGCGGTCCAGATTCTGTATATTAGTGTAGATGAAAAGGGGTTGAAATTTAGAAGAAAGTACATGATAATTCCCACAATCATTACCCAAAAACCAACTCTCAACCAGTACCAGACCGGACCTTTTTCCTTCCCGACCATGATACTACTATGCTCTCAACGTTATAAAGTTTTGCCATTAAAAATTCAATCTCTCAAGTCATTTATTCCTAAAATTATCAGGAGAACTGCAATCATGGCGACGAGCCAGAAAACTCCTCCTTTAAGGAAGAGCCATCCTGCATGAAGAAGGTTGAAATCCTTTCCCCAAATGGTCCATGAATATGCTGCCGACGCCCAAGAAATCAGAACGAGCGCGACTAACAAAATCAGTCCAAGTATTAATTCGCCCCATTTGTTCATGATAATGAGAGAGGCTTCCCGTTTAAAAAGATTATGCTATGGGAACGCATATTTTCGCCCAGATAGTTTTATAAAGTGCCTCCTTTTTTAAATTTCATGAGTCATAAAACATTTGACTTGTTTGAAAGTTTGGCGATACCGATTTAATTCTAGCTTGGCTATTACTATGGAAAATAAAGATCATGAAGAAATTGTGCGGGAAAACGTTTTTTTCGAGTCGAAAGAGCCCGACGGAATCCCTGTCAGAGGATACGATTTTGATAAAGGCGTGAATTATGACGTACTCATGAAGAGTTTTGCGTCCACCGGATTTCAGGCCACGCATCTTGCCGAAGCAATTTCTCTCATAGACAGAATGATTTCAGAGCATGTCACGATTTATCTCGGATACACTTCAAATCTTGTGACTTCCGGCTTGAGAGACATAATAAGATATTTGGCCAAACACAAAAAGGTCGGCGTTTTGGTGACGACGGCCGGCGGGATTGAAGAAGACATAATAAAATGCCTTGGTGACTTCAAGATGGGGAAGTTTTCTGCATCGGGAGAGCTGCTTAAGGAAGACGGCGTTAACAGGACAGGAAATATACTCGTTCCAAATTCAAGATATTGCAGGTTCGAAGAATTCATGGAGCCAATAATGTCTGAAATATATGAGGAGCAGAAAAAGACAGGGAAGATAATCTCTGTTTCTGAATTTATAAAATTGCTCGGGAAAAAGATAGACAACGAAGAAAGCATCTATTACTGGGCCTACAAAAATGATGTCGATGTCTATTGCCCTGCAATCACTGACGGAAGTCTCGGAGACATGATACACTTTTTTATGTATAAACATCCAGATTTCAAGATGGACGTTGCTTCAGATATTCACAAACTTAACGAATTCACAATCACCCAAAAGAAAACAGGGGTCATCACTCTTGGCAGGGGCATGATGAAGCACCACATACTTAACACGAATATGATGCGGAACGGCTACAATTACGGGGTTTTTATAAATACTGGGGAAGAGTGGGACGGTGCGGATTCAAATGCGCGGCCGGACGAGGCGGTTTCTTGGGGAAAGTCTGCAGGCGGGGAGGCCGGTGGGAAGTCCATAAAGGTTTTCGGAGACGCAACGGTTCTTTTCCCCCTGATTGTAGCGCAAACTTTTGCAAAAACCGGATAAAAATTTATATAGATAGGCCCCTTTATTTTTTTATGACTGCAAAAAAGAGCGCAAAAAACATTTCCGAAGTTGTAGTTCCTCCAGAAAAAGGAATGAATGAAGAAATCACTCTGCTTGTGAGCAAAGATGAAAAAGAGGAAGATACCGAAAAGGATTTTCTTGAAGTCCTGAAGATTTTTTCTCCCGGAACTGCGATAAGAACTTCTCTTGACGATATTTTGAGGGCGGGCATGGGTGCGCTTATTGTCATCGAGAAAGAGGGCCTGGAGTCGGTCATGGAGGGGGGATTCAGGATAAATTCAAGGTTCAGCGCCCAAAAGCTTGTTGAGCTGGCGAAGATGGATGGTGCAATAATTCTGTCGAATGATCTTAAGAAAATAATCTATGCAAATACTCTTCTTACTCCGAGCTCTAAATTCCAGACCAAGGAAACAGGAACACGACATAAGGCGGCTGAAAGAACGGCGAAGCAGCTTGGAACGATTGTGATTGCCGTCTCAGAAAGGAAAAGAAAAATAAGTCTTTTTTACAAAGACGAAAGTTATTTTCTTGAGGACACTTCCGAGGTTTTGAGGCGCGCGGCAGAGACACTCCAGATTCTTGAAAAGCAGACAGACATGTTCAATGATCTCTTGTCGCATTTGAATATACTTGAGATTACAAATCTTACGACGATGAGCGATGTTTGCAGTGTTTTGCAGACTCTTGAGATGATTCGGCGAATTTCAGACATCGTGAGAAGGTATCTGATTGAGCTTGGTAGGGAAGGGACGATTGTGAGCATGAGGCTTAAGGAACTCACGAGGAATCTTGTCAGGGAGAGAGACGATATCTTGAAGGATTATTTCGGAAACAAATATGTCGAGGCTGATGAGATTCTTAGGGGAATTAATTTTGATTTTCTTCTTGAGACTTCAAATATTTTAAGAATGGTTTTTGGCCAGCTTCACGACGGGCAGATTTCTCCTCTGGGGACCAGAATTTTGGGCAAGACAAACATACTTGATAAGGACATAGATGCATTGAGGGCGGCGTTTGGAAATCTCGACAAGATATTCAGCGCGGACGCCGAAGAACTAAAGAATGTTTTCAAAAACGAGAACATGGTGAGCTCTTTCCTCGCAGAAACGCGCGGCCTCAAGGAAAAGATAATGATGGGCAAGAAAATTTGATTTTGAATCTTCATAAATCTTAAATATGCTCTACACGTTTGTGGGTTATGCTTACTCCGAAACAGGTCTCTGAAATAAGGGCGCATCTTGAAAGGGCGCAGAATCCTCTTTTCTTTTTCGACAATGACCAAGACGGACTTTGCTCGTTTCTTCTGCTGCAGAGGTTTCTTGGCCGGGGGAAAGGCGTGCCAATAAAGTCTTTTCCTGGAATGACCGCAGAGTATTTTCGCAAAGTAAGGGAGCTCGACGCTGATTACATTTTCATTTTAGACAAGCCGGTAGTTCTTGATGAGTTTTTTGAAGAGGCGCGGAAAGTGAACATCCCTGTAGTTTGGATAGACCACCATGAATCTTCGAATGGCGGCGGGCACGTTCCCGATTATGTGAATTACTACAATCCTTTGTTTAACAAAAATAAAACAGAAGAACCTGTTACGGCGCTTTGCTATCAGGTCACGCAGCGCGAGGAAGATTTGTGGATTGCGGTCGTGGGTTGCATCTCAGACAGATACGTTCCTGAGTTTTACGAAAAATTTGAGAAGCAGTATCCCGAACTTTCGATAAAATCCCGGGACGCGACGGACATTTATTACAAATCTCCAATAGGGAAAATAGCGAAGATGTTCAGCTTTGGGCTTAAGGACAGGACTACAAATGTGATAAACATGATTCGGTTTCTGATTAAGGCGAAAAGCCCCGAAGACGTTTTGAATGAAAGCAGCAAGAATTATACGATGCACAAAAGATTTAACGACATAGAAGAAAAATATCAAAGGCTTCTGAAGAAAGCAATTGCGCTCGAGAAACACAAAGACCCCATTCTGTTTTTCCAATATGGTGGGGACCTTAGCATAAGCAGCGACCTCTCGAATGAACTTAATTATTTGTTTCCTGAAAAGCTCGTGGTTGTGGTGTACATAAAAGCTGCGAGAGCCAATATCTCGATGCGCGGCGAAAAATCAAGAGAGATTTTCTTGGAGGCGATTGAAGGGCTTGATGAAGCTACGGGCGGAGGGCATGAAGAAGCAGTCGGCGGCCGCCTAAAAATAGAGGATATTGAAAAGTTCCGCGAGAATATCGAGAAGATTGTAAAGCAGTTGTAATTCTCAGTACCAAAATATATAAAAAGTCATTTAGACTTGATTAAGTATGGATACAGCAGGTGATTTGAAGTTCTTGAAATCATTTTGCATAGTATCCAAGACAAATAAATACATTAAAAATCGCTCAATTTAATTCAGCTTTTAGATCTGGATTGAATTGAGAACACTTCTTACAATTTAGATCTAAAGGGCGGGTATTGAGCTTAGATAAGATGACGATGACAGACGGCCTATTGCAACAAGGTGATGAAAGCATTGACAGCGAACTCAACGAGCTGGTAGAGAGGACGCTGAAACTTGAACATGAACTTGAACTTGTTATAAGGCTTAAGGACATGCGAGAATAATAGCATTATTAGTACAGCAATTTTTTTAAATGTAAAAGATAATGAAGATTATGGCCGAAGAAAGCTTTGAGGTGGAATATCGGAGAATATGCTGCTATAATGATGTTATTTCTGGGCCATTCTACCTTTCTGTCGGTGCCGATTCATTAGAGGCTGCGGCTATGAGCGCTGTTGCTAAACTGGAAGCGATAAATCGTTCTCCTGACCCATGGGGCATTTGGAACGCAAGAGTGATTATCGAAGAGGGCGTCTCTTACCATCTTTTTGAAAAGGGCAAATGCAAAGTGGATTCTACAACGGGGAAGCACCTGGAAGACATGGCTGCCTAATAAGACTTAGCGAAATAAGCAATTGTGTTTGTTTTTTCTCCTGTTTCGATGCAGCGGCCTTCTTTTTTCGAGACTTCAACCATCCTTGATGTCGCACCGCCGGTTTTTTCTTTGATTTTGTCTTCAACATCAGGAGAATCTACCATGTAGACTTTTACGATTTTTCCTTCGCTGAGTTTGGACTTAAGTTCCCTCATGCTCTCTGCGGAGTCTATTCGCGAGTCGAGGAACTTTTTTGATTTTTCAAAAAGGGATTTTTGAATGTCTTCAAGCGTTTCAGAGATTTTTTTAGCAAGCTCTTTTTCTTTTATGATTTCTTTTTTCCCCGTGTCACGCCTTACCAAGGTTATTTGTTTCTTGTCTAGGTCGCGGGGGCCGAGCTCGATTCTTATCGGAATGCCCTTTAATTCCCATTCATGGAATTTCCATCCAGGGGAATATGAAATTCTGTCGTCGAGGATTGGATTGAACTTTCCAAGTGTTTTCATTATTTGCTTTGATTTTTTCAGGACTTTATCCTGTGTTTTATCAAATAAAATTGGCACGATTACAATCTGATTTTTTGCAACCCTTGGCGGGAGCACTAGGCCCTGGTCGTCTCCGTGAGCCATTATCACTGCGCCAATCAATCTTGTTGAAAATCCCCAGGAAGTCTGCCACGCGGCATGCTTTTTTTCATCCTCTCCTTTGAATGTTATATCGAAAGTTTTTGCGAAGTTTTGTCCCAGATTGTGGGATGTGCCGCACTGAAGCGCTTTTCCGTCAGGCATCAAAGCCTCTATTGTCATAGTTGTCTTTGCGCCGGCGAAAGTTTCTGCCCGAGATTTGCGCCCGAGGAGCACAGGAATGGCAAGCTGCGCCTCTAGAAGTTTTTTGTATTCCTGTATCACATTCATCATGTCTCCTTCTGCGTCTTCTTCTGTTGCAAAAACATTATGGCCCTCCTGCCAAAGAAACTCACGAGTCCGCATGAAAGGTTTTGTCTGCTTAACTTCCCATCGCAAGACGTTGCACCATTGGTTTATTTTCAAGGGCAAATCTCTGTGAGAGCGAACCCATTTTGAATAGGAATCATACATGATTGTCTCTGATGTTGGCCTAATCGCTAGAGCTTCATCGCTGGTATCGGAGTTTTTGACGTATGCTAGCTCCGGCGCGAATCCTTTTGCATGCTGCGCCTCTTTCTTGAAAAAAGATTCCGGAATCAACAGAGGGAAATAAGCGTTCCTCACTTCCATTTTATCAAGAATTTTGTTGAAGTAATCCTGGATTTTCTCCCAGATTGCATACGCATTCGGCCGAATTATCATGAATCCCTTGACGGGCGCGTAGTCTGCAAGTTCTGCTTTTTGCACAAGCTGAGTGTACCATTCGCTCATGTCTTTTGATTTCTTAACTGTTAGTCCTTCCTGTGTTTGCTTTTTGTTTTGGGTCATGTCCAATAAACTCAAGAATTGTATTTAAATTTTGGGTTTGACTGACGAAAAATTAAACCAGGCTTTCATTCAATGCTTTCTGTGAGATTTCATCAACGACCTGCTTTATGTAGTTGCTTTCCAATGCAAAACCTACGTTTTCACTGTTGCTTGCCTTGAAGTTGTTTATTCCGACGACGAGGCCCTGCTTGTCAATCAGCGGGCCGCCAGAG
>CAYXWJ010000013.1:4643-10192 GCA_964468775.1 Candidatus Woesearchaeota archaeon | reverse complement strand
TGAACGGCTACAAGATAAACAATCCTTCAATCTATGCGACGATGGACAAATCCAGATTAAAGAAACTGTTCGAGGGATACGGCTACAATGTTAGGTTTGTGGGAAAAAGCCATTCGGAGATGGGGAACACTATAGAATGGGCATACAATGAGATAAAGAAAATTCAGAGAGAATATAAAAAAGGGAAATTGAAAGACGACCCGAGGTGGCCGTTGATAATTCTTGAGACCCCAAAAGGATGGACCGACCCCAAAGAATATGACGGAAAGAAAATAGAAGGAAGTTGGAGGAGCCATCAAGTACCGCTGCCCGATGTTAAAACAAATGGAAAACAGCTTTCACTTCTTGAAAGATGGCTTAAGAGTTATCACCCAGATAATATTTTTCCCGGCGAAAAAGTTCCGGAAGAAACATTAAAATTTGTCCCAAAGGGAAATCTAAGAATCGGTTTGAACAGGCATGCGAACGGTGGAGAGTTCCTTCAGGATTTGGTTCTTCCAAAAACAGAGGACCTTGAAGTAAAATTCAGAAAAAGGGGGACTTCGTTTAATGCGAGCACACCTATATTCGGGGAATATCTTAAGGGAATTTTCAAATTAAATAAAAAAGATATCTTCAGGATTGTCAGTCCGGATGAGCTTGCAAGCAACAAGCTTGCGGCAGTTCTAGATGTCACAGGAAGAAGATATGTTTGGAAAACAAAATCTGTAGACCGCAAAGATTGCGACTTGAGGCCTGATGGAAAAGTAATGGAAATGCTGAGCGAACACACATTACAGGGCTGGCTTCAGGGATACATACTTACAGGAAGACACGGGCTTTTCCCGAGTTATGAGGCGTTTCTTCCCATCGTAGACAGTATGATAAGCCAGCACATAAAATTCATAGAGGTCGCAAAAGGGGTAAAATGGAGAAAGCCGGTTTCATCCCTAAATTACCTTGCCACATCTGTATGCTGGCGGCAGGACCATAATGGATTTAGCCACCAAAATCCCGGATTTATAGATACATTGCTGAGCAAAGAAAAAGAGGAAAAACTAATACGCATCTTCTTCCCTGCAGATGCAAATTCTATCCTCGCCGTTGCGGAAGAAATCATGAACAGCAAAGAAGGCGTGAATGCGGTCGTTGCGGACAAAAGACAAATAAGGCAATGGCGAACCCTTAAGGAAGCGAGAGAGCAGATGAAATTAGGCGCGGGCGTTTGGGATTTTACGAGCGATAAAAATCCTGAGATCGTTCTTGCAACATGCGGTGATTACCAAACCCAAGAAATGCTTGCGGCCATTTCATTAATCAGAGAGAAAATTCCTTATATAAAATTAAGGCTTGTGAATGTTAGCGAAATAGGCGTTCTTGGCTACGGCGAGAATTATCCACGGG
This sequence comes from Candidatus Woesearchaeota archaeon, assembly GCA_964468775.1. Taxonomy (GTDB): domain Archaea; phylum Nanobdellota; class Nanobdellia; order Pacearchaeales; family GW2011-AR1; genus ASMP01. The sequence goes on along the minus strand of CAYXWJ010000013.1, from coordinate 8,809 downwards.
GCCTGAGCAAAGAAACATTTGAAAAAATATTCACAAAAAACAAGCCGGTGATATTCTCTTTCCACGGGTATCCTTCAAGCATAAAACAGCTTTTGTTTGACCGTCCAGAAAGTGCTTCGAGATTTGACATTCATGGCTACACTGAAAGAGGCACAACAACAACCCCTTTTGAAATGCTGATATTCAATAAAGTCAGCAGGTACCATCTTGTCATGAGGGTCGTCGAACATCTCAAAAAAACTAACCCGCGAGTCGCAAGAGAGGCAAAGAGAATTATCACCGAGATGGAAGAAAAAATCCTTGAGCATCAGGATTATATCCTAAAGAACGGCGCGGATCCGGAGGCAATAAATGACTGGAAGCCAAGATAAGATTCTTATTGTGAATCCTGGAAGTTCTAGCATAAAATTCAGGCTTTACGAAGGAGAGAAAATACTGAAGGAAGGGGACATTGTTCTTCAGGGCACGGACTTCAGAAAGGCGACAGAAAAACTTTATGCATCTGTAAAATCTCATGGAGATATAAAAAAATTTGCTTACAGGGTTGTTTACGGGAATTTCAAATCGCCGAGGCTTATCGATGGAAATCTCCTTAGAGAACTTTCAAAACTTAGATATTTTGATCCCCTGCATACAGACAAGACAATTTATATCATAAAATTCTTAATGCACAAATTCAAAGGCAAACATATTGCATGCTTCGATAGTTATTTTCACAGGACAATGCCTGAAAAGTCAAGGAATTACGCGCTGCCGCCGAGGCTTTCAGAAAGGTATGGAATAAAAAGATATGGATTTCACGGGCTTGCACACGAGTCTCTTTACAAAGATGCAGAAAAATTCACGGGAAAAAAATACAAAAAAGTTATTTCCTGCCAGCTCGGGAGCGGGGTAAGTTTGTGTGCAATAAAAAACGGGAAAAGCATTGATACAACTATGGGGTTCACGCCTCTGGAAGGAATCATGATGGAGACTCGCTCAGGAGACATAGACCCTGCAATAATTCCATTCCTTAACAAAAAAGGGTTTTCGGTTGAAAAAATAAAAAATCTGCTGGAACGGGATTCCGGGCTTTGGGGAGTCTCGGGCATTAAGAACTCAAAAGATATCGTGCATCAGCTACGAAAAAATTCCAAAGCCAAATTAGCATTTGAGATGTTCACATATCAGGTAAGGAAGTCTATAGGAGCATACATTGCGGCCTTAGGCGGAGTGGATTTGATTGTTTTTGGAGGAGGAATCTCAAAATCAAAAGACGCGCGTGAAAAAATTCTTGAAAATCTTGAAGAGTTTGGGATAAGATTAGACAAGAAGAAAGTAAAGAAAAAGTCCCCTGTTAAGATTAGCAAGGGGAAAGTAGATGTTGTGGTGCTTGAAACCGACGAGCAAAAGAGGATGCTTGAACTTGCTGAAAGGTTTTTTAAATAATAAATGATTTAATGTAAAATGAATATTGGGATAAACGGCCTCGGAAGAATAGGGAAACAGTTTTTTATGGCTGCGCTCCAGTCTGGCAAAAGTTACAATTTTTTTATAAATACCCCTGAGGACACAGAATTTCTTGCATATTCGCTGACGCATGATTCTGTCCATCCCCCTCTGAAAAATGTCAGGCATGACGCAAACAATCTTTTCGTAGGGAAAAAGAAGATTCCTGTTACACATGAATTAGACCCTTCAAAAATTCCCTGGAAGAAATATAAGGTGAATATTGTAGTTGAATGCTCGGGCCATTTTACGAAAAAGGAAGATGCGGAAGGCCATATCAAGGCGGGAGCCAAAAAGGTATTGATTTCTGCGCCGGGAAAAAATACGGATGCGACAATAATATACAAGGTTAACAATTCTGCGATGAAGGGAAAAGTTGTTTCGGCGGGAAGCTGCACAACTAATGCCGTTGCTCCGCTCATCAAAATCCTAAATGATAATTTTGGCATTGAAAGTGCATACTTCTTTACAACGCACGCATATACTGCGACACAAAGTTTGATAGACGGCCATAATAAGAAAAGTTTTGTGCGCGGTAGAGCTGCAGCGCAAAATATTGTTCCGACCAGTTCCGGCGCCGCGGTGGCTGTCACAGAAAGCATTCCTGAATTAAAGGGAAAACTCGACGGTTACGCGCTAAGAGTTCCCGTTGTGGATGGCTCATTCGTGACAGTCGCAGCAAAAGTAAAAAAGAAGACCGACGTGAAAAAGATAAATTCTATTTTCAAAAAACTTGCTTCTGGGCCATGGAAAAATGTTCTTGAATACTCTGATGAACTCCTGGTTTCTACAGACATAATAAACAATAGCAGGTCATGTGTATTCGATTCTAATTTCACAAAAGTCCAAGGCGACTTAGTGAGTGTGGCGGCGTGGTACGACAATGAATTCGGATATTCCCACAGGCTCGTGGACGTCCTTGAGCTAATGAAATAAAATGAGGCTGCGAACTCTTCCAAAAACTTCACTTAAAGGGAAAAAGATTCTTCTTAGGGTTGATGTTAATGCGGCACTTCATAATGGCAAGACGCCCATTGACAGTCCCAGATTTGAAGCGCATGGAAGGACAATAAAAAAGCTTTCAGAAAGGAGCGCGAAGATTGTTATCCTTGCCCACCAAGGGCGGCGAGGCAGCAGCGATTTTGTTTCAAATCTCTCCAAGCATGCGAAACTTCTAGAAAAACATTCAGGCAAGAGGATAAAATATATTAATGGGCTGTTTGACAAAAAGGCCCTGGACGAGATTGCAAAAATGAAAAATCACGAGATTATAATGTTGCGGAACGTGAGGGATTATCCTGATGAGATGAACGTTAAAAGCAAGAAAAACAGATACAGAAAATTTTCCAAGAACTTTGATATTTATGTTAATGACGCGTTTTCTATTTGCCACAGGAGTCAGGGAAGCATTGTGATTCCGCCCAGAATCATTCCAGGGTATGCGGGACCGGTTCTTAGAAAAGAATTTGAATCCCTGAAGAAATTTAAATTGAGAGGGAAAACACTATTTGTTCTCGGTGGAGCAAAAGTTAAGGAATTTACATCTTTGAAAAGAATTATGCCCAAGGAAAATGTTAAAATTGCGGCCGGCGGGATAATAGGGAACCTTGTTTTATATGACGATGGAATTTCGATGGGCTATGAAAATAAATTATTGAAGAAAATAGGATGCATTTCATTGAAGATAAATTCTATGATTAGGAAATATCGGAAGAGGATTTATGCCCCTTTGGATTTTGCAATCGATGAGAAGAATAGGAGGAAAGAGATTTTGCTTGAGGATGTTCCTGTTGACAAGAGAATAATGGATATAGGAAAAAATACAATCGGGATTTTTAGCGAGCAGGTTCAGAGCGCAGATACGATAATAATGAAGGGGCCGTTAGGCGTTTCTGAGCTTCCAAGATTCAGCCAGGGCACTGTGGAAATAATGAAAGAAGTTTCAAAACGGACAAAGCGCGGAGCGAAAAGTTTGGTTAGCGGAGGAAATCTCACAACGGCAATTGACCAGTATAACATCAAGAGACATTTTTCTTATATCAGTCTGTCCGGAGGGGCGATGATAGAATTCATTTGCGGCGAGAAACTGCCGGGCCTAGAAGCCCTGAAGCGTTAGGACACAATACATGTGGGTTTTTTCTTGATGAAGTTTTTTATGTTGTCAACTGTTGTATCCAATAACCTTTCCAGCGCTTCTGCGCTGTAGAATGCAATGTGCGGCGTGAAAACGACTTTGTCGTTTCGAAGAAGTTCAAGAGATTCCATTACTTCCCTGAGCTTTTTGATGTGCTCGCCTTCGTCCCTTAAAATCTCAAGTTCTTCTTTTATTTCCTTTTCTCCCTCTATGACATCAAGGCCCGCGCCGCCAAGCTTGTTTTTTTCAAGTGCATGAAGAAGGGCGTCTGTATCAACAACTCCTCCGCGGGAAGTGTTTATCAGCAATGCTGTAGGCTTCATTAAGGCCAAAGTTTTTTTGTTTATCAAATGTTTCGTTGCAGGAATCAATGGAACATGAAGTGAAACAACGTCAGATTTTTTTAGAAGCTCTTTCAAACTTGCATATTTGAAATGGAATTTCTTTTCTAATGTTTTGTGGTGGTGAGGGTCTGAAGCAAGAACTTTCATCCCGAAGCCGTTTGCAATCTTAATCGTGTTCTTTCCTATGTTGCCTACTCCAA
>CAYXWJ010000013.1:0-4543 GCA_964468775.1 Candidatus Woesearchaeota archaeon | reverse complement strand
CCTTGTCCCTGTCATTCACCTCGAAGAAAGCAATTTCCATAATAAGAATAGTGATAGTTATTATAAAAATCTTTTCAATAAGTTTAAATAATTCTTTCACAAAAACATGTTATGAAAAAAGATGTGAAAATTTTCATAGGCTCGGACCATGCAGGATTCGAGACAAAAGAAAAAATAAGAAAGTATCTTGATTCTAAGAAAATTTCTTATGAAGATTTTACGCCTGTGAAAAAGAAGGGAGACGACTATCCCCTTTATGCGTTTAAGGTTGCAAAGAAAGTTGCAGAAACAAAAGATGGCAAAGGCATTTTAGTTTGTGGTTCGGGTACAGGCATGGAAATCGCGGCAAATAAAATAAAAGGTATAAGGGCTGTCGCCCCGTATGATGCATACACAGCAAAAATGTCTCGCCATGATAATGATGCGAATATCGTTACATTTAGAGAAAGAGGTTTTCCGTCAAAAAAAGTTATAAGACTTTTAGATATTTGGCTCAAAACAAAATTTTCAGGCGCTGTTAGACACAAAAGAAGAATAAAAGAGATCAACAAATATGGAAGATAGCCACATTATTCCGACGGTTTTTTCTAAAAGCAAAAGAGGATTTGAGAAAAGATTTATGGAAGTTGTGAAAATTTCCAAAAAGATACAGATAGATTTCATGGATGGGAAGTTTGTTCCTGCAAAATCAGTTTCCCTGGAAGACATTCCGAATCTTAAAAAGTATAGAAAAGAATTTGAAGCGCACCTCATGGTCGAAAATCCAAGAGAATGGCTCAGAGGATGCAAGGAAAAAGGGTTCGTGAGAGTGATATTTCACATCGAAACTTCAAAAGATGAAAACGATGCGCAGGAAACGATATACTTTGCAAAAGGCCTCGACCTACAAGTTTATGTAGCAATAAATCCGTCAACTTCGCTTAAAAAAATAAGTGGTCTGGTGCGGAAGAAAAAATGTGATGGCATCCTTCTTTTGGGCGTGCACCCCGGAAAAGAAGGCCAAAAAATGTCCTCGAAGATTCCTTCCAGGGTGAGAGACATTAAAAGACTGAACAAAAAAATGATTGTCCAGATAGACGGGGGAATAAATGGAAAAAATATTGAACTCGTTGCGGCTGCAGGCGTGGACAAGGTCAATTCAGGAAGTTTTGTTTCGGATTCTAAAAATCCGCGAAGCCAGATGAATCTTCTTGAAAATCTTTTCGAAGCAGGGCGCAGAACATTTAAAAAATAGGACTCTTTATTCCTTTCATGTTAGAAAGTATGGTGAATCCTTCGAGGATGGAAAAGGGGCCGTGGAAAATGTTTTTTGTGGGAATTCTTTACGCATCGCTGTCGATACTTCTTGTGAGATGGTTTTTCTCAGCCGACGCCGTGCTTTCCCAATATTCAGGAATGATTGTTGTGACATTTTGCGTGATTTTTTCAATACCATTCATGTTCTATATAATAAGAAAAGAAGAAGGGGAGGATGAAAGGGCCTTCGGATTTCTTAGTGTTTGGAAAGTTCACAAAGAGGCAATATACTCCTTTCTCTGGCTTTTCTTTGGATTCATCATCGCATTTTCATTCTGGTACATTCTTCTTCACGATTCAACTTTGTTCAATGCCCAGATTGGAACCTACTGCAGGATAAACAATCCCCAAAATCTTCAAAGCTGCATCAAAGGATACGACTTTTCCCAAACCACTGGAAGCGCAGTTGAGGGAGTAAGATTCCTTTCTATAATAGAAAATAATATTTATGTCATGATTTTCACACTGCTTTTGTCATTGATTTTCGGCGCAGGAGCGATTTTTGTTTTGGCGTGGAATGCATCTGTGATTTCTGCGGCGATAGGGATTTTCACAAATGAAAACATAAGCCAAATTCCCTTAGGGATTGCAAGATATATGATTCACGGATTTCCGGAGATTGCGGCGTATTTCATAACGGCACTGGCCGGAGGCATCTTTGGAGTTGGGGTTTTGAGGAATGGTATTAGGGACAAGAGATTTATTCACGTGCTGGAAAATACCGTAATGCTTCTTTTCATCGCGCTAATGATTTTGGTTCTGGCCGCAGTCATAGAAGTTTATTTCACGCCTTTACTATTTGGTTGATGAAAACATCTTCTATAAAATTTAAAAAAGGATTTTACTTGTGTGGGAGATGGATATATTGCTGGGACTGTCTTTTTTGATAAGTTTTTGCCTGACATTTTTTACGATTCCATTCTGGATCAAAAAGGCAAAGCAGGCAGGACTTGTATGGGAAGATATGAACAAGTACGAGCACCCGAAAAACGTTGCCGGTTCTGGGGGGATAATAGTTGTTGTGGCATTCGTCATCGGGGTTTTGTATTACATCGCAGTAAGAACCTTTGTCCTGAAGATTCCCGACGGAATAACTCTGGGGATTTTCGGGCTGCTTAGCGTTATTCTTCTTCTGTCGATAGTGGGGATTGTGGATGATATGTTAGGATGGCAAAACAAAGGGCTCTCACAAAGAACAAGATGGTTTTTAGTTTTCATTGCATCCATACCATTAGTCGTCATAAATGCAGGAAATTCTTCTATGAGTCTGCCCCTTTTTGGCACTGTTAACTTTGGACTCCTTTATCCTCTTGTAGTAATCCCGCTTGGAGTCGCGGGTGCCACAGTAACATACAATTCCCTTGCAGGATTCAATGGACTTGAAGCAGGCCAGGGCATTTTAATTCTCGCTTTCTTAAGTTATGTTGCTTATGTCACAGGAAGCTCATGGCTCGCATTGATTGGGGGTGTAATGGTTGCAGCACTTTTGGGATTTTTGTATTACAATAAATATCCTGCAAAGGTTTTCCCAGGAGACTCCTTGACATGGAGCGTCGGGGCCCTTATTGCGGGGATGGCCATTTTAGGAAACTTTGAGAAAATCGCCGTTTTTATTTATATTCCTTACATTTTGGAGGCCGGGCTTAAACTTAGAGGGGGGCTGGAAAAGCATTCCTTCGGAAAGCCCCAGAAAGACGGAAGCCTTGAAATGCCCTACAATAAAGTTTATGGTATGGAGCATCTTGCAATAAAAGTTCTCAAAAAAGTAAAGCCTAGCAGAAAGGTCTATGAAAAAGATGTTGTGCATTCGCTTTGGGGCCTCGAAATATTCCTAATAATTCTTGCGTGGCTGATTTTCCTCTAAATTTGTAAAGTTTTTAAATGGAATATTCTTAAGTTTCGAATGGAAGAACTGATCGAAGGGCATAAAGATGGCGAAGATGCCATAAAGATAAATATCAGCGGGCTTAAGAAAACTTTTGAAAATAAAAAAGTCATGATTTGGTCAACAATAATTTTTCTTGCTGCAGTAATTGTCAGTGGGATATGGATAAGAACCCTTAACATTTCTCTTCTTAAGAATGTTACGACGGGGAAATACATCCCTCTCGCGCTTGATCCTTTTTATTGGCTAAGGATGGCCCAGACAATAATCCAGCAAGGGCATTTGCCTGCAATTGACAGTTTAAGAATAATCCAGGGGGGAACTGGTTTTTCCAAAGAACTTTTACCGACAGTAATTGTGTGGCTCTATAAGTTCCTGCACACTTTTAACGGAAATATAACTCTTCAATATGCAGATATAATTTATCCAGTCATAGCTTTCGTCTTCGGGATTGTTGCATTTTATTTTTTGGTCCTTAAACTCACTAAGTCCAAAATTGCAGCAGGAGTAAGCACTGCGTTCCTTGCGATGATTCCGACGTATCTTTATAGAACAATGGCAGGATTTTCGGATCATGATGCCCTCGGAACTTTCGCTTTCTTCTTAACTTTGTTGGTATTTACATATTCGTTAGAATGGGTAAGCAAAGAAAAAGATTATCAGGGGAAAAAGAACTTTTTAATCAAACCCTTGCTTTTAGGGGCGCTAGTAGGATTCCTGTCGGCCCTTACTCTTGAGTCGTGGGGTGGAATTTTCGAATTTCTGACTATGATAATACCTCTGAGTTATACATTATTATGGATTTTGAGAACAAAGAAAATAGAACATGTATCAACCAAGGAGCTTCTGGGATTATTCTCTTTTTATACAGCCTTTATTGTCATCTCTTTAATCGCGGGGCGTATATTGGGCTATCCCCTTACAAACATTCTTGACCGGTTTATCTTCGCCCCTACGGCGGTATTGGTGGGGGGAGCATTTGCATTAACACTAATAGATCTTTTGATTATCAAATACCACAGAAAAATAAAACTAAAGAATATTGAAAATATGCATATAATCTGGTCTGCGGTGCTTGGTATTGTATTTGGACTTATTGTAGTAATATTTTACAAAGGAGGGCTTAATGCCTTCTTTGGAGACATAGTTAATAAATTAATTCACCCCTTCGGCACAGCCCGTGTGAGCCTTACAGTCGCAGAAAATGCGCAGCCTTACATAGCAGACTGGATTTCCCAGACAGGGCCTATGTTCTTCTGGTTAGCCTTTGCAGGACTGGCAACATTCGGAATAAACATCTCTAAGGGAATTCGCGGGAAGAAACATAGATTTGGATTTGTAGTCGTATGGGTTTTGCTTATC
>CAYXWJ010000012.1:0-10193 GCA_964468775.1 Candidatus Woesearchaeota archaeon | reverse complement strand
AAGATAAGAATATTCTAGAAAATATGGGCAAACTGATAATCCCAAAAACCTATGTCAAGAACGTAAACAATCCTCTTATTTTTCTTGCAGGACCAATAATCAGTGCCCCAAATTGGCAAGATGAAGCAATAGATTTTCTATTATCAAAAAAACAAGATTTAGTGGTTGCCTCACCTCGGCGTGGAGTGAGGAAGAGGATATCCCAATATATTGTTAAGGGAGAAGAAAATTTCCCTAGGCAAAGAGCATGGGAAAGACATTATCTTGATCTGGCTGCAAAAACAGGAGCCATCATTTTCTGGCTTCCTGGAGAGGAAGAACATAATTGTGAAAAAGTTTATGGTGCAATGACAAGGTTGGAGCTTGGTCAATGGATGACTCGTTATCATTACAATCCTTCGTTAAGACTATGTATCGGAAGTGATGGAAAATTTTCTGAATTGCACACAATCTCGTATGATCTTGGAATAGATATGCCTGATAAGAGGATCTTTCCTACTTTAGAAGAAACTTGTATTGAGGCTTTAAACTTAGTTAAATCCGAATAACACAATTCAAAGCATCTTTTCAATCATCAAAATATTTTTAAAGTTAGAATCAGTTAATCTTTCATTATATTAATTGATGGCGGTCAATTAATGTAACTTGCATGCATGTGAGTAATTTTTCTTACTAATTAGTTGGAAGTGCCTCAACTATTTAAATCTTTCCCAGAAAGATTTTCTGAAAGGGGCTTCTCCGACGGGACCATAGAGATGAAAGGAGGTCAAAAACAAAAGAAATGGTGTTAGATTTTGCAAAAGAAGCAATACAGAATTCGGAGACGCACAGCATCAACTTCGATGAACTTAAAGCCGGAAAGGCCAACATAAAAGTTTTCGGATGCGGCGGATGCGGATGCAACATGATAACATGGCTTTACAACAAAGGAATCAACGGAGCAACAGTCTACGGCTGCAACACGGACGCGCTTCACCTCAGCGTTACCAAAGCTGATGAGAAAATCCTCATCGGTAAGGAGCTTACGCGAGGGCTTGGAGCGGGCGGAAGACCTGCAATCGGACGCGAGGCAGCAAAGGAAGCTCTCGTTGATCTTAAGAAGGCCGTTGGAGGCGCGGACATGGTTTTCGTCCTTACAGGAATGGGGGGAGGAACCGGAACAGGATCCGCACCCGTTATCGCTCAGCTTGCAAAGGAAACCGGCGCAGTGGTCATCGGCGTTGTCACAATGCCTTTCGAATCTGAAAGGGCAAGAATAGACAAGGCAGAGTTCGGACTTCAGGAGCTTAGAGAAGTAACCGACACTTGCATCGTCCTGGACAACAACAGACTTGTGGATATTGCGGGCCAGCTGCCAATTGAGCAGGCGTTCGCAGTAGCAAATGAGCTCGTCAGCACGATGATAAAAGGTATTGTTGAAACAATCACCTTGCCTAGCCTCATCAACCTTGACTACGCAGACGTTTCGGCAATCATGAAGAATGGTGGCGTTGCGGTCATAGGTATCGGAGAGGCAGACACGCAGGATCGTGTAAATGAAGCTGTCAAGCAGGCACTCACTCATCCTCTACTCGATGTGGATTATAGAGGTGCTACAGGGGCTTTGATACACATCACATGCGGGCCGGACCTTAAGCTCGAAGAGTTCGACAACATAGGAAGAATCGTTTCCGAAAATCTGAGCGCAGAAGCCAATGTTATTATTGGGGCGAGAATCAGCAAGGAGTTCCAGGGGAAGGTTCGTGTCATTACAATTATGACAGGAGTTAACTCGCCTTATGTGCTCGGTCGACCTATAGAAGAGCAGGCTTCGCCTGTTGCCAAAGAAATCTCTGACTTGGGAATCCAGGTTTGGAGGTAAGAAGAGCAAAGAGGTTTGTTTGTTTTATTTTCTTTTTTTTCGCCCTCGGGAAACCGGGGGCTTTTTTTTAATCTTTTGTAATAAAATTATTAACTTCAACATTTTTGTCTATGTCTTGTGTAAGAAGTTTGTAGTCGCTGGAGATAATTTTTGATTTGTTTTTCTTTATGTCTGTTAGTTTTACGACGTCTCTTGTTTCTGCAGAGACAAAAATTATCAAATCTGTCTGAAACACCTCCGACTGGTTTTTTATCTGTTCAAGCGATACGGAATGGACTTTCTTTAATTTGCATTTTACCTTGAATTTTTCATTCATTATTCTTTCTGTCGCGCGACCGAGATTTTCGCCAAGAATCATTCTCCCTCCTGGCAAACTGAATTTGTCTTTAAACGGCCTTTTCTGCCTTTTGTAAAGAAAGCATTTGTCTTTGTTGCCGACATGAATCAGCACAACAGGCAGTGCGGAATCTTTCTCTGACAAATAAGGAATCAAATTCTCCTTAGCAAGTTTATAGCGGTCTTTTTCTTTCATCAAGATATTTTTTCTGACCAGATTTTTCAGGTGATATGCGAGCTTGTTCGACCTTGTCTTAAGAAGTTTTTCTATTTCATTGAATTTTAATTTTTCATGATAAAGGAAAAGTTCAAGGATTTTCTGTTCCATAGGTCAAACTTTTTGAGGAATTATTTAAATATTGTTGTGGTTGGGTTTTCTCATGTACGACAAAAATCAGGTACATTACATAACGGCAACAGTCATTGTGGTAAAAGAAGGGGAATTTCTGATTACGCGCCGCGCAGACTGGGAAAAAGCTTTCCCTGGGAAATGGACCGTGCCTGGCGGGAAACTTAAAGTTTTGGATTACGCACTTAAAGATAAAGATACTGCATCGCACTGGTACAATGTCCTGGAAGATGTCGCAAAGCGCGAAGTTCTGGAAGAGGTCGGACTTGAAATTAAAAATCTTGATTACGTGACCAGCCTCGTTTACATCCGGCCCGATGGAATTCCGTCGCTTATAATCAGCCTTTATGCAGATTACATTGGAGGAGAAGTAAAACTTTGCAATGCGCTCACAGAATATAAGTGGGTCTCATTGGAGGAAGCGAAAAATTACGATCTGATTGAAGGAATTTACGAAGAACTTGAAGTTCTGGATAAAAAACTTAAGACAGGAAATATGAATGAATTGAGGTTTAGTTAAACATTAATCTTCTTCAGTGGCTTCATTCTTTTCTCGCCAAACTTGTTGAAATATAATATGTTGTCTATGTCAATCGGAGCTTTCCTAACACGCTTTTTTTCGAACTCAAATCCAACAGGAAGAACTGCTTCGACATCAAGATTTTTAGGAATTCCAAGAATCTCTTTTATCTGGTCCTCCACAAAATAGCCGACCCAGCAAGATTCAAGCCCGAAGTCCTGAATTTTCAGAAGAAAGTTCTCGATTGCCGCGCCAGCCTGATGCCTTGCATAAACCGCGCCGGCCTGTTCGCCGTAGGCATTCAGTGTTCTGCTTGTATTAGAGCACACCACAACAACATAATGCGCAGATTTTATGAAATCCTGCTGGCATGCATCTGAAATTTTCCCTATCTTGTTTTTATCGTCGACAAGAATGAACTTCAAACTGAAATTTCCTCCGGCCATCGGCGCATATCTTGAAGCATCAATCGCCTCGATAATGTCTCTCCAGTCCGGCTTCTTGCTCGAAAATTTCCTCACGCTGTGGCGCATTTTTATCGCCTTGTCAAGACTAATTGCCATAGATTGGACAAGAAAGAGGAATATAAAAAGTTTTGTTAATTTTCAAAACGAAAGATTTAAATATACCAAGTATATTAGGTATACTATGGAAACAACAATAAAAGTTACTAATGAGACTAAAGATAGAATACGTAGTTTGGATCTAGCCCAGAAAGACAAAACATTTGATATGATAATTAATGACCTCATAACCTCATATCAAAAAAATACAAAAAAGTACAAGAAAGATTATTCTGAATGGGAGAGAAGACAGAAAGATTGGGAAAAACAAAATAAAAAGTATAAACAAGATTATTCAGAATATCAGAGGAAAAAAGAGACTATGGATAAACTTGTAAAATGGGCGAAATCAAAAGGCTTTAGACCTTAACTAAAAACCAATAACTCCACCCCCTAAAACTTTCTTCCCTTGGTAGAGGACTATCGCCTGGCCTTCGCTTACCCCTGTTATCGCACGCTTTAAAGAAACTTCAAATTTCTTTTTCTTCTTGTTGTATTTTAATACAGAAGGCAAAAGTTCCCCGACTTGTCTTATTCGTGCATGGACCTTATGTGTTCTGTTTTTGCCCGGAATGGAGTTTATCCAATGCGGTTGATTTATCATGATTTCTTTTCTATACAAAAGGGGGTGTCCCTCAGGCGCAGCGATAATTTCGTTTTTCTTCACATCTTTTCGGGCCACATACCATCTGCGTACATGCGCTTTGTCCTTAGAATTTTTTATAAGTTCAATCCCGTATCGCGGACCTAGCCTCTGGCCGATAGTGTAATAATAAATTCCATCATGAATCCCAATCTGGTTTCCTTCAGAGTCAAGAATTTTTCCTTTCTTCGGTTTAATTTTTTTCTTTAGAAATTCCTTGAGATTAACTTTTCCTACAAAGCATATTCCAACAGTGGATTTTCTATCCCAACTCGCGAGGCCATTTTTCTTCGCAATCTCACGTACTTGTTTCTTCGTGTATTGCCCTATCGGAAAAAGGCTATGAGACAAATCTCCTTCATTCAATCGATAAAGAAAATAGCTTTGATCTTTTTTCTCGTCGCTGGCCCGAAGCATCTCGTAGCCTTTTCGTGTTTTCTTAATTCTTGCAAAATGGCCTGTAACAATGAAATCACACCCAAGACTTTTGGCTGCGCTCCAAAGCAAAGGGAATTTCACTTTCTGGTTGCAGTCTATGTCAGGATTCGGCGTGATCCCTTTTTTGTAAAGCTTGAACATTTCATCAATAACATCTTTCCTGTATTGTTTTTCAAAATCCAATGTTACAAGAGGAATTTTCAATTTGGCCGCCACCTTCATTGCAGAGCGTCGATCATCCTTCCAGGCACATTCTCCGACGGGCCCTCTGGCGTTCGAGGCAGGGTCAGACCAGTTTTTCATGAAAGCGCCAATAACCTGGAATCCCTCGCGTTTCATTAGGAGTGCAGCGACACTGGAATCCACCCCTCCGGACATTGCAACAAGAACCTTCATTTTATTTTTTCGCGCCATTTTTTGCAAGAAGCTTTTTTAGTTTCGGCCAATCGTCCTCTCCAACTATGTAGCCCACGCAATTTTCGCTCCCGCATTTGCACGGATGATCCTCATAACAGTCAAGGTCATATCCGTAATTGTAAGTCAGTTCTTCTCCCTTCTTTATATCTCGCAGGGCCATAATCCAGATGTGCTTTTCGTCCTCGTTCTCTGCTTCGCAGTTCGGACTGCAGGAATGATTTATGTATCTCGCTGGATTCCAGGGCACATTCCCGTCGATATCAAACTTTTTGCTAAGTTCAAATATGTAAACTGCGCCGTTCTCTTTTGACTTCTTAGAATTCTCGAGGGTTCTCTCTGCCCTTTTCTCTGCCTCGGCCTTGGAGATTTTCTCCCCTAGATACTCAATGACTTTTGTGCCCTTTGGAATATCGCATGCTGCGAACGCGCCTTTATTGTGTATGCCTGAATTTTTTATCGTGACATATTGTTTCATAGGTAATCTTCAGAAAAATATTTTATAAACTTACTTGTTTATGGTGTCGTACACCTTGTGATTCTTTATCCATTCAGCAACTTTTTCGCCGTTTGAAAGAAAAGTGGTTTCGTCCCAGAATTTCCCGAACTCGCCGCTCAAATGATATGCGGCCTCGCGGCACAAGATGAAATAATCCTTAGCAGGAAGTTCTTTTCTTTTGTCTATAAAAAGATAATGGTCAACGCAAACAAGCGCCTTTCCCAAGGGTTTTTTGGTCTTGAAATCGTAAACCTTCACAGGTTCAAAATTATACCAATCTTCCCTATCAGAAAGCTTTCCAAGTTCCCTCTCATCAACTTCGAAAAGGATTCCATTGAATTCCGAGCCAGAAGATTTCTCAACATTAAGCACGTCGGAATTCTTTCCGCTCTCCGAAATATCGAAGATTCTTTTGTAGCCCTTAACAATCACGGCCCCAAGAATTTTTGCGTCTTTCTCTGATGGGTGAAAAGACCTGTGGCTCAAAAGGCTTCCGTATCCCACAAATTTGTATTTCGCCATCCTCAGAATTATAGGGTGTAAGGGTATAAAAATTAAGCGCCCAGGGCAGGACTCGAACCTGCGACCTCACGGTCACTGTAATTAATTTTAACAGCCGCGCGCTCTAACCAACTGAGCTACCCGGGCTAATCCCTCGACCCCTAGGATTAGGTGTTTATCTAAAACTTTATACTTCCTATATAAATGTTTTGGGATGACCACAAAAGTTGTATACTTGGCCTTATTATAGTATTCAATTTTTTCCAACAATTGGTAGGCTTTTGTTTCGCCTTTCCATGCAGTACATTCAATAATAATTTTTCCATCTATTACAAAATCAGGAAAAAACCATCTTTTTTCAACATTCACTAATTTCTCATAGTCATAATTTATTTTCATCTTAATGAGCATATCTGCAACATCCTTTTCTAGTTTATTCCTAACTTTTTCCCCTTTTTTTGTCAAAAATTTATACCCATATATTTTTTTGAATTTTTCATACTGGATTGAATAATATTCTTGCGGACTTTCTTTTTTCATTCTTTGATGCCATGATTTTAATTTTTTTGCTCCAGACATCTGAGCTCTTTTAAGCTGATCTTCAAATGTTCCTTTTTTCTTTTTTATTTTAACACATTTTAGACCACCAGTTTTTTGTCTCCAATTGTCTTCTAACTTTCTCGTTTTAAGAGAAGATTCTTGCACCCCTAAAAATCCAATTATTCTTGAGAATCTATCTTCAGGGATCGCCCCCTCTTGTTTATACCTTACTAAAGAGGCTCTTGGTATGTCTATCTTCTTTGAAAGTTTTCTGTATGTGCCAGCCCTTTTTATAGCAGAATTAATTATCTCCCTCTGTTTTTCTTTGATTTCAATATACATTCTCTTTCAAAGAAACGGTACTTTATAAATATTAATCACCAAACTGAAGTAGTGGAACACTATGGTCTTTCTCGCAACCCCAAATCAACAACTTCTTTAGGTTGGTGCTTTTCCAAATATGAATACACATTGCTGTGCTTTGCGCCACGAATCAGTGATGTTAATCCGTCCTGCGCCGTCTTTATATTCTCAGGGTCGCCTATAATCCCTATAGAATTGTCCTTAAGTTCAAAATAACATTTCGTAAGAGAGCTCAAAGTCTTAAGAGCCTTCCCTTTTTTCCCGATAATCCTTGCTCTTACTCTGCCAAGGTCTTTACGTTTCGTCTCGTCCTTTATGTTTATCTCCTCAAACATGTAATCCTGCGTCTTTATCAAAAGTGCGACAGACATTGGAAACCCAAAATCCAGCGCGCGGAAAACTTTCTCCGCAATGTATTCTTCCTCGGCCGGCCCTTCAATAGAAAGATTTTCTTTCTGTCCAGAGATATCCACATGAAGCGCTTTTTCGAGCCGTCTCCGGTTTTTCAAGACACGATTGAAGTTTTCAACAATCAGATTTATCATCTTAAAATTTATCGCTTTCTTTTTTTAGATAGCCTTTCTTTCTGAGCCATGCCGCCTGGTTCGGCCGATACTTGAAAAGCACGTCTCCTCTTGCGTCCTTGTCCAATTCCCATGGCTCTATGATTACGACGTCTCCGGGCCTCAGCCAAAGCGCGCGCCTCAATCTTCCCGGAACGCGACAGTTTCTCTGCTTTCCGTCCAGGCAATCAACAAGCATCTTGTTTCCGCCGTATCTCTGCTCAATTATTCCGAGAACTTCTTTGCCGCGAGGCAGCCTTACACGGGTGACCTTCTGTTCCTCGTCCTGGCCCCCGTTCTCTTCATTATCTTCCCCAATATCTTTGAATTCTTCTTCCATAATATTCTATAGTGATTTTCTTTATAAAACTTAGTCAAAGTAAGACCAACACAAACGGCACGCCTTGCACAGTTCCTATGTTCTCCTCGGAAACGATTCCTGCCTTCAATGCTGCATTCACAGATTTTTCACCTACAATATTGAAAGTCGCGTCCTCCCTGGCGAAAAATTTCATCAGCTCAACAAGCTCTTCTTCTGAAACCTCCCTTCCCTCTTTGCCTTTGTAAAAATTCTCTTTAACGTCAAGCTGCTTAACCGCATCTCCAAACGGCTCTTCAAATTTCCTTCCGAGAAGTTCAGAATCGCAAGCTGCAACGACATCTCTGTAACTCTTGATTACGTTAACAAACATAAACTAAAAATAAAAAACTAACTTAAAAAGCTTTCTTGGCGCCTTTTTTGATTGCTTCTTCTGCATTATCCTTAGAGAGGATTCTTGCCATGTTTGTTCCGCATTTGGAGCACTTTCCTCTTGCCATGTATCCTCCGCGAGCAGTCTGTTCAATTCTGGCATCTTTCATCTCTCTCTTCGCCTTGCATCTCATACATTGTCCTTCAACCATATTAATACCTCCAAAAAGCCTAAGAAGTTTTAATTTTTAAAGGTTTAGATTTTGCTTCGCACAGAGTGTTTCGCCCCGCAAGCCAAGCAATGCAAGAAAGTTATCCTGTCATGCCTTATAAGTTCCGTGTCTGGTTTCCCGCACTCGGCACACAAAACAAACTCATTCACATAATCCTGAATCTTCTGATTTATCTTCGCGCTGGGAACTCTCATATTCAAAACTAGCCGGTCTCCTTCCATCTGTCCCGAAGCGGCCAAACTTCTCAGCAGAAACTTTTGCAGATGCTCCGGGCTCCTCCTGATGTAAGAAGCAATTTGAAGAAAATTCGTAACAACCGTCTTTTTTCCCTGGAAATGCCCCTCGACTTTCGGCACTTCAAAGCGTCCGCTGGCCTTTCCGCCCTCCGGCTGTTTTATTTTACTGTACGCCTCCTGAAGCAACTGTTCATAGCTTTCCATGGTATAACGTCAGAGAACGAGTTTATAAGTCTTATCTACCATCCGGGATTTTGATCGTACCATGATACGTTATCAAGATAGACATGTGTTTCATTGTTAAATCCGCTGTTTGACCACCCCATAAGATAGCCGTAACGCATTCCGAGACTGTAAGCTGTTGAGTAGGATGTATCTTCATTTGTTATGTTCCATATGAGATTGTTGCCAACCCAAAGCTTGAATCCGCCGTCATGAACGCCGTACCCAGAGGATGATTTCATGTATGTCCTTACTCTAACCCAATGTCCAACTGTTGAATTCGTAACTAAATTATAATCAGGAATTACATAATTCTGATTTAAAAGAAGATCTATTCCGGAGATGAAGTTAGAATTCTCCCTCCATAGCTGCATACAAAAAAGAACGTAATTATAAGCTGCGCGGCTATCGCCCGGATTGCTTAATTGAGTCCCCCAAAAATCTATGAATTTATTGTTGTTACTGCCCTCTGACCCGCAGAAAGCTTGATCACGATTGTAATACCTGGCGCTTCCTAAATCATCTGTGCCGTTTGGAAAATACCACCACGAGTCAAACCATAGGTTGGGGTAGACTTGGCCAAGATCAAAATTAGCCTCTTCAGTTGAGTCTGTACAGTTTGAAGTCCCTTTGAATATGAACTCCAAAGATTTGTTGCCTGACGCAGCGATTGTATCAGTAACATTCACACCAGGAAATATACCATTACTAAGCCAGGGGCTGCCGCTGGGCTGTGCTCCAACTGCGTATGATTCGAAATTGTCTGAGAAGAGTGGCGCAACATTGCCTCCCCCACCAGAACCATTATTCGCCACTGTGCCAACCTTCTTTGCAACAGCCACAAGATCAAACAAATCCACACTGCTGTCATTATTCAAATCATAGCTTGCATTGTAGGAGCCTTTCCCCTGAAAATGTGAGGCAAGAAGTTGTAAATCAGTTATGTTCACTTTTCCGTCATGATTTAAGTCAAGATTAACAGAAGAAACGAGAACAATCCCTGTAATTGCGAATAATGCAAGAAAAATATAAGCCGCCTGCTTTTTCATTAAAACAGCAAGAGAAAGGATTTTTTAAAGATTTATCCTGTAAGATTCCAGGCAGGGTTCTGTGTATAAACTTTAAAATCATCTATGTAGAAGTCGGTATCGAGCGTGAACCCACTATTGGCCCATCCCATCAGGTAGCCGTTGAGCAGGTGGTTGGACTCCACTGGATCAC
>CAYXWJ010000011.1:0-10477 GCA_964468775.1 Candidatus Woesearchaeota archaeon | reverse complement strand
AGAGTTTGCAAGTCAGAGATTGTTATATTACCATCACCATTAAAATCAAATCTGCCCGCAACGACAAAGATAACGTTGATAATTAAAAACAAGAATATCGCAACGTAAGCCACCCCAATCTTTTTCATTTAATCAGTGGTAAAAGGAATTTTATAAATATTTATGTATATTGAGTCCACATAATTTTTATAAACTTCACTGATTTCCCATTATTATGAAAGGGGTGCTAGTGATTCTTGACGGATTGGGAGATTTGCCATGCAAGCAGCTCCAGGGAAAGACGCCTTTGGAAGCGGCGCATATGCCAAATCTTGATTTTCTTGCGACGCGGGGGGAGATGGGAATAATGGATCCTGTGAAACCAGGATTTGTCCCAGAGTCAGATCAAGCAGAAGTTTCTCTATTCGGAAACGATTTGATTAACAGCACCAGAGGGCAGCTTGAGGCAAGAGGCGCAGACATAAAACTCACAAGAGGGGATTTGGCATTGAGAACAAATTTTGCGACGATAGATTCTTACAAAGCAGGGAACTTGATTGACAGGCGCGCCGGGAGGACTTTGACTACAGAAGAAGCGATAATTCTTGCTAAGGCGATAAATAAGATTGAGCTTCCATGCAAATTTATATTCAAGCCGACAGTACAGCATCGCGGTGCTTTGGTTTTGCGGGGAGGATTCTCTGATAATATTTCCGGAAATGATTCCACATACACTAAAAACAATGCGACGGAAGCGACTAAAATCAGGTTGTGCCGGCCAGAAGACGATGACGACGAGAACGCACAATATACAGTGAATGTGCTTAACGAATTCGCGGAGAAAGTCTTTGAAGTTCTGAAGAACCATCCAGTGAATGAAGAGCGTAGAAAGAAGGGTTTGTTGCCAGCGAATTTTCTTTTGGTGAGAGGGGCAGGTGCGGAGCCTCCAAAACTTAAGTTCTACAAGAAATGGGTTGCGATGGCTTACATGCCTCTTGAGAAAGGATTCGCGAAGACTTCAGGGATGAAAGTTGTTTCTTTTGAGTATCCTCCTTTGAAAGGCATTGATGCATATGTGAATCTTTGGGAGGGCCTTAAGAAAGCATGCAACAAGGCTCCGAAAGTCTTGAAGAAGAACAGGAAAAGATTTGATTATGCGTACATACATATAAAAGAGACTGATTTGCCCGGCCATGACAACAAGCCGATTGTGAAAAAGAACATGCTCGAATACATAGACAAGACTTTTTTCAAATTCTTAAGGAGATTTGCGCCGCCGCAGGGGATAAGGGTCGTCGTAACGGGAGACCATTCGACTCCATGCAGGCTTAAGGCTCACAGTGCAGATCCTGTTCCTGTGATGTTCTACAACCAGTCGATTCCCAAGAAGGAGGAGTTCAAAATCACTGGATTTTTGAGAAGGCATAAGGAAGAAGTCAAGGTTGAAGAAGAAGTCAAGGAGGGACCAAAAGGCGCGAAATTTTGTGAAAGAACTGCAAAGCGTGGCTCCCTTGGAAGGTTTGAGGGAAAGGAGATTCTCAGGAAAGTTGGATTTCTGAAGTAAGATTAATAAGTTTTATAAAGGGATTTTTTATCGGACGAGGATGAGGAATCGAAAACAGAGATATATAGGTAGAGAAATATTGAATAATCCCAAACACAGGTATAGCCAGAGTTTTTCTAAACGAAAGGGATTGTCGAGCTGGCTTTATGGGGCTTCGGCGATAGCTGCAACGGCAGGAATTTTTTATGGATCTTATATTTTAAGAACGAACTCCCCTACAGAAATTGATATTCGCGGCAGTACGGCAATGTTGCACACAAATAGAGACTCACTTGAAGTCTCATGTGTACAATATGATTCTTCTGGACTGTGTGTGTCATACAGAAATCCAAGAGGCCGTTTACCACAGATAGACATTCCCCAAGGGGATACTATTGCAATAGTTTACACGTCTAAGGGCAGATTGGATCTTATTTGCAGGGAAAGATATCCTCCTTCCCGCGAGTGTAAGACATTTAAGGCAGGCTATATCAGAAACTAATTTTCCAGCATAGCAATCGTTAAAAACTCCTACCTGTTTTTATTTTTATGATAACTTATAACGACCTTTATGAGGCGGCGCGGAAAGAACGTTATTCGGATCAGCTTCAGGCATTGTCGAAGAATTTTGTCACTGATGTTGCAGAGTATTTGAAAGACAAGAGAGAATTGGCTTCTAAAGAGGACGATACCTTCTCTGACATGATTGCAAAGACCAAGAAGCAACTCGAGAACGCGAATACTATGTTCAAGGAGCTCATGACTCGCCGCCGGAAGAAAATCCTTAATCTTGTTCTGATTGCGGCCGAGACAGGAATTTCCAAACAGGATTTTGACAATATGTTTGCCTTTGAGCGCGAGCTTTTTGAAGAACTTATGAAAAATATCGAGGCCTCCGACAAGAAAGTTGGCGAACTTCTAAATGGAAAAAACGGGGAGATTGTGAAGAATCAACTTATTTCATTCCTTCAAGATGTAGGGGAATTTCTGGATGCAGAAGGAAATAAGATTGGGCCGTTCGAAAAAGGCCAGGTTGCGAACATCCCTAAAGAGATAGCAAAGATTCTTGTTGAAGATGGCCAGGCAGAAGTTTTGGAGAAGTAATATTTATTAACTAATTATCTCTTGTTTTTATATGAACGCAATGAGCAGAATAATAACAGGAATTGCCTTGATTGTTCTTGGGGCCGCACTGATTATCATATCCTTTTGGGCACATTACATAACTTTGATTTACGGGATTCCGCTCTTTATCATAGGATTTTTCATAATGTTCAACAAGAAAGAAGATGAAATTGAGAAGATTAAAATGAAAGGAGGTAGAAGATAATGACTAAGGAGATAATTGTTACGACAGGATATGAAATTCCCGGGAAGAAGATTGCGAGGATTCTTGGGATTGCTAGGGGAAATACTGTTCGCGCGAGGAACATAGGAAGAGATATTGGCGCAAGCTTGAAAAATATCGTCGGAGGAGAAATAAAGACATATACAGATATGGCAACCCATTCGCGGGACGAGGCCTATAACAGGATGGTAAATGAAGCGATAGAAATGGGGGCAGACGCAATAATCGGAATGAGATTCATGACCTCTACGATAATGGCCGGCGCGTCGGAGATGCTGGCTTTCGGAACGGCGGTTAAGTTAAATTAATTTTTTGAGAAAAGCCTGTGGAGGGATTTGAACCCCCGACCTACAGTTCATTTGGATAAATTAATCATACAAAACTGCCGCTCTGCCACTGAGCTACACAGGCATACAAATCTAATGATAGAATTAGTTTAAAAGATTTCTTATTCTTGTGGATTAAGCACTTTTTTATCAAACCCGAAAAGTTTTTCATCTATAAGTTCAATTTTTGTTGGTTTCAAAACATACCACGAATCGCCCTGGAGCACATCTTCGTTTTCCTTTGGGATTGGCCGATTCCGCTTAAGAAAATGCTTTTTGGCAAGATCATATCTCTGGCCTTCAATTTTTTCTGCTATGCCTTCAATTTGTACCCCCAGATTATCTTCCCCCAAATGATTGGCTGTTATAGAGCCTGCCACTTCGCTGTTATTTAATATGGCTTTAGAATGTCTGACATCAGGATCAGACATCCAATAAATATTCAGATTGTCGTCGTAAATGTAAATTAAATCAGAAACCCATGGGCCGCCATCATCAGTTGTGGCCAGACTTATTAGATATCCTTTTTTTAGGACCTGTTTTATTAGGTCTCTTATATCATACTCCAGTTGATTATCTCTTTTTTGCGACTCTCTTGACCGTCTTCTTCGCGGTTTTTTTGGTTTCGGTCTTTGGTTTTTCTTCTTTTACTTCCTCTTTAGATTCTTTTTTCTTAGGCTCTTCTACTAATTCCGAGAGGCCTTTTTTTGGCTCAAAGGTTTCTTCAACCTTGAAATATTTCACCTCGCAAAGCGAAAGGGGATAAATCTTCTTTAGTATTAGGCTCAATCTTTTCTGAAGTCGGCTTTTCAGAATTTCGTCGAAGAGCTCGTTTCTTGTTTTTTCCTTTATGTACTTTTTAAGTTCCTCGCGAGCTTTCTCGTGCAGCGCCTTTCTCACTGCTCTCGAAACTTTTTTTCTCGTCACAAGGAAAAGCTTGACCTTGACACGGCCGTCTCTGCATTCACTTGAAAAAGAATCTTCCACATAATTTGTTCCTTTGCGAACCATTCTCCTAAGGAAGTAAGGCAGGACATTAAGTTCTACCGGCTCGCTTGTGGCCTTTCCATCTTTAACAATAGTTTTTAGAGTAAGAAGCAAACTTTTTCCCCGGAGAAGTCTTGTAAGATCATATTTTATCATTCTTCCTTCAAGTTCGTCTATATCGAAAGCATAAAGCTGGGTTTCTTTCCCAAGTATGGGCATTTCAACGTCAAAGAATTTTTGTTTTCGTTTTGCCTGCGCCATTTTACTCCTGCACTACCTTCCCGGCTCTCTTGCCTTTTTTCTGATATTTTGATTTTCCACATTTCTCGCATGTGTACATTATGTTTGTCTTTTTGTTCGTCTTGGATTTTCTTTTGTTTTTTGTTATTGGAGGTTTCGAGCCCCATTTCCCCTTGTTTCCTATTCCGCGTCCAAGGCCCCTTAGCTTTGCCCTGTATTTTGCCCCCCGGGTCTGTGTTCCTCTTCTGAAACCTGTACCGACTAATTTGACTTTTTGCTTGGTTTTTTCATTACAGTAAGGGCAGAATCTGTTTACTGTTTTTGGAATCTTCATAGAAGTGAGAGAAAAAGTGAGTTTTTAAAGCTTATCAACTGCTCTTGCTCGGCGCAGGGGTTTTTGCAGGTGTCTTGCCGGAAGGTTTTATTTTTCCTTCGGCGATGCGTTTTAGTTTCCTGATGCCCATTATGAAAATTGCTATTGCTACGGCGGCCAGGAAAAGAATCAGCCAGGAAGGTGCGCTAAACATCCAAAAAAGTATTATCACTACAAAAAAGATTGCAAGAATGATTATCTGGACCACGAACCCGTGCACGCCTTTTCCAAGGTCGTCCTCGCTTACTTTTACAGTATTCTGTGCCATTACAAGATAAAAAAGTCCGGCTATAAAAATCTTATTATGGTCCCACGCAGAATCGAACTGCGGTTTCATCCACGTCAAGGATGTGTCTTAGCCACTGGACTATGGGACCTATCCTTAAGCACAGATTGAAAATATTTAAATATAATGATTTCGAAGTTGTATTATGGATATGTTTACATCAAAAAGGGGAGGGCCCAAGGGGCTTTACATTATTGTGTACTTGATTTTCGCGCTTTATTTCCTTAATTACCCCTTCCAGATTATAGCGATTCCAGAATCATTTGCCACGCCGGCGAATCCATGGATAATATTCTTTGGCGGACTTTTGATTCTTCTTGGAGCGATAAATTACTTCAAGGTCAAGCGAAGATATCTCTAATTTTAAACAATTTTTTGTTTTAACAGGAGCTGGCTTTTTCTTAGTAACTTATTAACTAACTAAGTAACTTATTAAGAAACATTTATATAATCTCTTTTTTTAGTTTGTTCTAATTGAGGTGGCCATGAAAAAGTACTTGCTTCTTATTGAGGACGAAGAGCTCTGGAAAAGGTTCAAAAAAAGTATAGAAAAAGATATTAATACAGAAATTATTGAGTTGGTGAAAAAGAAGGCAAAAGGAGGAAAGAATGCAAAGTAAACGCGGACAAGTGACGATTTTTATCATCATTGCAGTTGTCATAGTCCTTGCAGCACTCGCCTACATTTTTATACGCGCCAATTCTTCGAGCAGTCCGCAAGTTCCTGCAAGTTTGCAGCCAGTCTACAACACTTTTCTTTCTTGCTTGCAGCAGGACACCTCTACCGGTGTTAGTGTATTAGAAAGCCAGGGCGGTTATATCTATCTTCCTCCCTTTCAGCCCGGTTCGGGATACATGCCCTTCGGATCGCAATTAAACTTTCTAGGTAATCCTGTCCCTTATTGGTATTATGTTTCCGGAAACAACATCCCTGAGACGCAAGTCCCTTCCCTGAACGACATGCAGAACCAGCTCGCACAGTTTGTCGACCAGAAAATCTCTGATTGCCGCTTTAACGATTACTATTCTCAGGGATTCAATATCAGTCTCGGGAGCCCAACCGCAACAGTCTCAATTTCCAACAACAATGTCCAGGTTAATCTGAATGCAGACTTGAGCATCGCGGGAAAGAATGCAAGCACAGTGATAAGCAGCCATCAGGTGACAGTAAATTCAGAACTTGGAACTCTTTATAATTCTGCTGTAAATGTGTACAATGAAGAGCAAAGCAACATGTTCCTTGAGCAGTATGGCATAGATACTCTGAGGTCTTATGCGCCTGTAGATGGCGTCGATATCACTTGCGCACCTGAAACCTGGAACGCGAATGACGTTTTCACAACTTTAAAACAGGCTATCGAAGAAAATACGAACGCTATGACAAACAACGGAAACAAGACTTATTATTTCAATCCGAAACTTTCTGTAAGCCAGGACGTAAGATTTTTGAACTCGCAGAACTGGCCAAGCAGCTACGAAGTTTCGCCGACAACAGGAACAAGCCCCATAATGTCCGCAAGTCCAGTTGGGAACCAGCAAGGCCTCGGAATAATAGGATTCTGTTATGTTCCATATCATTTTGTTTACAGCGTGAAATATCCTGTAATGGTTCAGGTTCTTTCGTCGGAGAATGCAAATGAAATATTCCAGTTCCCTGTCGCTGTTGTAATAGAGAACAACAATCCTCGGGAGCCTCTTAACGGAACTGCTGTAGAGAACACAGAATCAACTTTCTGCCAGTACAAAAACACGCAAGTTCAGGTCAATGTCGAAAACAGCCAGGGGAATCCTGTCGCGGCTAATGTCTCTTACGAATGCGCGGGCTCAACGTGCGACATAGGACAGGCCTCTGCTGCAGGAATCTTGCAAGACAATTTCCCTCAATGCTACAATGGGTATGTTATTGCAAGCGCGCCCGGCTACAAAGACGCGAAATATCTTCTATCAACCGTTTCAAATGGCAGCGTCAATGTTATTATGGATCCTCTTTATACAGAGAATATTCAGCTTGAACTCGATGGGGTGAATTATAATGGCGATGCTATGATAACATTTACTTCCGGGGATTCTGCGGCAACAATATCTTATCCAACCCAGAAAAGTGTCCAGCTTAGCACCGGGCAGTATAATGTACAGGCTTACATTTTCAAGAATACCTCCATTACATTAGGAGCCAGAACAACACAACAGTGCACTACTGTTCCACAATCAGGAGTTCTTGGGGCTCTTGGATTGACACATCAGCAGTGCTTTAATGTGCAAATTCCGCAGCAGGTTGTTTCAAATGTGATTGCTGGAGGAGGGAATCAAAGCTATTATTTCCTTGATTCTGACCTAAGAAAAACAAATTCAATAACAATAAATGTGAAAAGCCTTCCCGTCCCGACGACGGCAGACGAGCTCCAGAACAATTATCTGCTTGCAGACAGCAACGGGCTTGACATAACATTATGAAAACAAATCTTAAACAGAACGGAATAATCTTCTTACTGGCAGCTGCATTCTTGGCTGTTTTTTTTACAGGCATGGTCTCTGCAACTTATACACAATTCTCCGTCGCTTACACAAACAATCCTCTTTCAATCTCGTCCGGCACGACTCTTGCGTCGTTCTACAATCCCCAGATGTGCAAGGCAGGCCAGGATTTTATTTTGCAGATTGACCCTACCGGATGCACGCCTTCTGTTGTAAGAAGCGATTTGCTTGCGGACCAAAACCAACCTGTGCTTTGTCCGATTGTCGCGACACAGCTAAATCCAATGATAACTGTAAATTCTATTGATAATATTCAAATTACAGGACAGCTTCCTCCTGGAGTCCAGGGTGTCGGCTACCTTCCTGCACGCTCTGCGTTGGCAACTCTCGGTTCAAGCGTTAATACACAGGCACCGGTTTTCAACGCCCTTGGATACGCAGTCATACTCCTGAAACAGCAGCCTAATGAATCTGCGCTCCCTGATTATGTGGCAGGGAACCTGACTGCATACATGCGATATAACATACAAAATGCCTTCGGTATTGGTCAGGCAACTTATTATCTGCCGATGATTTCTGACCAGCAGTGGAATGATAATCTTGCGCAATACAGCTTTTGGAACGGAAAAGGATATCTTAAGGCAGACTCTATAACAGATAACACCGCGACGATTTCTGTTTATTCTGGCACGAACAACCCCTATTCTTCAACTACACAAAAACAGAAGATTGCAACAGTCACTCTCGATACACAGAACAAAAAAACGTCTCCTGCTTTGATTATACCTGGATTCAATTACTGTTTCGGGACAATGAATTTGCAGCTTGACGGGCTTGAAAATCCGGACAGGATGGCAAAGATTGAGGTCAACGGAAATGTTCTTGAGCTAAAACAAGGAGAGCAGTTCCTTAACAATAAATGCACCTTGAAAAGTGTGGATTCAAAAGGCATCGTCCAGGAAGCTAAGATAAGCTGCCAGGTTGATCAAGGATCGGGAACAGTGGATTTGAAAATAGTTCCAAAACTGAATGTTTCAATCACAACAAACGAAGGCGGAAAAACAGTCACAAAAATCAAAACAGTCGGGATAGGAGACTTTCTTTATAATCAGACAGATTCGAATGGGAAACCTACAGGGAAATATGTTTTTGTGGGCTATATAGGGACGACAGACGAAGGAAAGCTTTTCATTGTTCCTACTGTCTCCAGCAAGGCGCAAACCTCTGCAGAGTTTGAAAACACTCTCGCTTTCCAGGGGCTGCCTTCTGCAATAAACTCTCTTAGCTGGCAATCAAGCGGCCTGGTTAAAAAGTCTGTGGATTTTCTTTCTTCTCGTGTTTATGCAACAGGCGTTTCCTTTGCTTCATGGCTTAGCGACGGGACTGTGCCTGTAGGATTCATTTTTGCAGACGGGAAATTCACACCATGGCCGGGCTCTCTTACCGGAGTTCTTACGGATGCATATAATAAAATCTTCGGAAATCAAGATGATTATACGGACAAAGTTAAGATTATTGGTTATGCGGGGCCTGTAGACACGCCTCTTTCAGGCGGTCTCAAGAATAATTATACAAATGCAGTAAGCGATTATGAAAGTGTTCAACAAGAATTTTCCACAGATAAATATCCAACTACAGGCTCTACCACTCTTGGCGAAGAAGCTTTGTATAATGAAACCATGCTGGCCTACGATGTCAGCCAAAAGAGAACTGCCCTGCAGCTTTGTCAGAAATTTGAGAAAACATATGCAGATTCAACGCCTCCTTCGTTCTGCAGCGACCTCGAGAAACTTGCAAGCAACGAGAATGATGTCCAAGATGTTTCAATAGAGGGACAGACATACAGGATATCTTTGGACAATGTTGCGGATCCTAGCCTGAACGATTATAGCGTTGTGGTCACTGTGAGCGGGGCGGCTGACGGTTATAATGGTCAAAAAACTGTAGGTTTTGATGGAAGAGTCCAGCTCAACAAGACTGAGTTCGTAACTTTAACTGATTTGGAAAACGGATATGCAGCCTTTGACACTTCAAATGTCAAGCAGACTCTTACGCAGCAAGCTAAGACGATAAGCTCAACGCAACAGGTAAAACTCCACGAAGTTGGTGTCTTCGGAGCAAACGGTTATTCAATAAAGGTAGATCAAATAAATCTTCAGAAGCTGGCAAAGGTTTCCCTCATTCCTAATGTGAATCTTGTGCAGAGCAATGCTACTTTTAAGTTCAAGATTGGAATAGAAAAGAGGGCGATTCAGCTGACGCCGCAGCAGACGGAATCTAGGATAAAGTCTCTTAATAAAACGATAAACACCATACAGAGCATAAACAACAATCTCGGCAAGGTTGTTCAAACAGAGAAAGCAGTGTGCCTTGTCACAGAAAGCGCTCTTACGCTTAAGAATTTCTTAACCAATTTGGGGGGCGAGGGAATCGCAAGACAGAAGGTGATGGAAACTTCTGGAACTGGGTGGTTCGACAAATGCAACGCCATGGTTAAGGCCGGCCAATATTCTACAGTGGATAAATGCCTTGCTGCAAACTCCAATGAAATAGATAGCGAAGTGAAGACCTATTCTGATGCAATTTCTAATTATAATGATTATGTGAAAAATCTTGAGAAAGGAATAACAACGTCTTCTAGTTTCCTTGGGGAGGGAGTTGTGAACACGACGGCCTTTATGAATAAATTAATCACTAATGATTACAGGACCAATCTTCTGAATACCGTGCAAGGACAATTCCCCAATGATGAGATAAGCATAGCAGGCATGGGTGATGTGGGCGTTTCTACTATAATAAATTCGATAACTCCGTCGAACATTCTTGTTACGCAGGCGAAGGACCTGCAGCTTAATTCACAAATTCTTGCATCGGCTACCGATAGCACAACTAAGCAGATTGCACTCGCACAGATAAAATC
>CAYXWJ010000010.1:0-11432 GCA_964468775.1 Candidatus Woesearchaeota archaeon | reverse complement strand
ACGCCGCTTATAACGTATTGAAGGAGCGATACCCGGTGCTGGCTTTGACAATTATATTGACACTTTGTGGTTGATTACATTGGGAACTGGGCTCGTGCTTGAGACTTCGATATCAGAATTGAAAAGAATCAAGACGGAGGGGCTTACTCCCGACATGCTTGGAAAGGTGACTATGATTGTCGTAGGAATTCTTGCAATTATTGCGGCTGTATTAAGCCTTCCTCAGCTAAATGTTGAAAGCCCCACATTCCTCGCGGTAAAAGGAATCATAAGCATCCTCGCAATAGTATTCATCATAATTCAGACATGGGTAAGCAAGGAGTAAAAATTTATAACATTTCTATTACTTAGTTGGTTATGACAAAAGAGGGTGCAAAAAAGATTTCTAAGAAAAGGTCTGCCCAGGGAAAAAAGAATCGGGCGGCCGGCGCGCGATTTGAGGCGAAAGTCCGCGTGCATCTTGAAAAGCTAGGGTGGATTGTTTCTAAGTGGATGAATACAGTAGATTTTGAAAAGGAAGGAGGAACTGGAAAACTCGCACCGGCAAAAAGAAAATATAACCCTTACAAAAGAGCCCTTGGAATCGGAAATGGATTTCCCGATTTTGTATGCATAAAAAAACGCGGAGAAAAATACGATGTCATAGGCGTCGAAGTCAAACGAAACGGCTACCTTGACAAGGCTGAAAGGGATATTTGCCATTGGCTAATCCAGAACAAAATCTTCCGGAGAATTTTAATTGCAAAAAGCGGAGAAAAGCGAGGAGAAATCGAGTATGTTGATTTTGAAAAGAAATATATCCAAAAGAATGATTAAATTTTTAAATATGAATTTCAAGTTTATTGAATGTTTAACAGAAGAAAACGCTCATTAAGTGCGCATAGATGGCAGACAAGTATTGAAGCAAAAGCTGAAATTGAAACACAACGTAGGGAAGATTATGAACTGGCCTTAGAGCAGGCCCGAGACATGATAGCAATGGGTATTGGTGCGAGAGTTTTGCCCCGATACGTTCCGCCACTTTCGGGAAGGCACGAAAGGCGGCAAAGATATAACACATCACAATAATTCTTAAAACTCTTTTTTTCATCTGATTTTCATGAGAAAAATTATGATTTTCATTCTTGGAATATTTTTAATCAGCCAGGTCTTTGCGGCATGCAGTTCCGGCCAAGTTGACATCAATACTGCGTCGGCATCAGAACTTGACGCGCTTTACGGGATTGGGCCTGCAAAAGCGCAGGCAATAATTGATTACAGAACGAACCAAAGTTTTTCCTCCGTTGACGATTTGATAAACGTGAATGGGATTGGAAGCGTCACGCTGAGCGATATAAAAAATCAGGGCCTTGCATGCATCAGTTCCGAGATTGGCAACAAGAGCCAGGAAACGCAAAACACGTCAGAGCCGGTGGCCGAAATTCCTGCAAATGTTCCTTCTACAGACTCGCCGGACAACGGCCCAAGCATCATCCAGCCGAAGGTTATTTCTCTGAATGGAAACGCGACGAATGCAAAAGCTATAAATAGTGATAGTGTCCTTGGAGACTCAGGAGCGCGGGCGCTTTATGGATTCATCGCGTTCAGCGTCGTGATAATCGGCCTGTTGCTTATGAAAAAAAAGAAATACAAAAACGAATTTCAAAATGGATGACGAGGACAAACAAAGGATAAAGGTCGCGATGATTTTTGAGATTATGGGGAGGCCTCCGGAACACATAGTAGAGATGCTTGGAAGATTAGTGGACGAGATAGGTGAGGAGCCGGGGGTGGTTTTGACGGCCAAAAAAATAAGAGAGCCCGTCCTTATGAAAGACTCAAAAGAATTTTACACGACTTTCGCAGAAGTCGAACTAGATGTAAAAGAAATGATGTACCTCCCGCTGCTGCTTTTCAAATACATGCCTGCACACGTCGAGGTCATAGAGCCTGAGATGCTGGTTCTTTCAAATATAGGATGGAATGAAGTCCTTAATGAGCTTGCTAGAAGGCTCCACAGGTATGATGAAATTGCAAGGCTTATGCAGGCTGAAAACCAGGACCTGAAAGACAGATTATCCCAAATAACAGGAACGCGAGTCATAACGCCTTTGACATTGAAATCTGAAGTGCAGGTTGTGCAGGAAAAAAAAGCTGCTGAGAAAAAAACTAAGAAGAAATCTACACGTAAAAAATCTGTTAAGAAATCCGTGAAGAAAAAGATTAAGAAAAAATAATTACTTCTTTCCTATTTTAAGAATATCAACTTTATTCCTGACTTTTTTGTATCTGCTTTTGAAGAACCACAGGACAAGGATTATAATGACAAGAACTATGGTCCAGCCAATCCATTTGCTCGTAGAAGAGGTTCCTGAACTTGTTGAAGATTGCTGACATGTGGTAAGGCAACATGCGCCGTCAGCTGTTTCTGTCGTATTTCCACCGCAAACTTCTCCTGCGCCGCAAATTGTTCCCCGAAGGTCGGTGCATTTTGTAACTATGTTTGCGGAATTTGTTGTATTTGTCGTATCTGATGTGTTTCCGTTCCCCGAATTATTTGCAGGAATGAAATTTTGGACAAAGTCGAGCAGGAGAGTCAAAGAGGTTGATGCATTGTCTGAAATCGCAAAAACATTTCCCTGGACTGTTGCCTGATCCACATCAGAGGAGATTGAAATAGTGATTTTCTGTGTCTCGTTCGGCGCAAGAGAGCCAATCTTATAGGGAGAGATCGTTATGTAAGGGTCCAGGATATTTGAGACATTTAACACTATATTATCTATCTCTGTCTTTCCGGTGTTCTGCAAATAGATTATTCTTTGCGTCGTAGATACTGTGGCCATCGAAATGCTTACAGTGGAAGGTGCAAATCCCATCGAGTATGTTTGCGATCCCAACGGGGCCGCTGCGCCAGAAACCAAAACAGGAACAGAGTATTGTGTAGCTCCAGAAGTGAAATTAATCATCTCAAAGTTCAATGCAGAACTTGTTGGAGAGAAAGAAAGTGTCTTGATTTCTCCTGACCTCAGATTTATGGAGCTTCCGTCATTAGATGATATTCCGTTGGGGGAATTTATGTTTAGGGTTATTTGCCCGTCCTGCAAATTCTGAACCTTGAAAGAGAATCCCTGATTGCTGTTGGTTGAAACTGCTCCCGGAATTATTGAGAAATCTGCAGTCGCGTTTGAAACAGTGAAATTTTTTCTTATATTGTCCTGGGATATTTGGGAACCTTTCATGTATTTTATGTTTTCAAGGGAAAGTGTGTAATTTGTGTATGTGTAATTTCCAAGTATTCCGTAAATATAGAAATCTCCGTTGACATTAATGACTCCCGTCGTTGCAGGCATAGGGACGTGGCCGTTCCTGTAAAAAACAATGTTGCTGGAGGTTAATGGATTGATAAAATTCCCTGTGACCAATGCAAGAATAGTTTCGCCCTGGGAAAAAGTTCCGTTGTTTCCATTAACAAACTGGATCTGTGCAGCTGATGCATTCAAAGCGAGGAACACGAGAACAAATAATGCCCCGGAAAATATCAAAACTTTTTTCATAAACCGAGAAAGTCAGAAGGGTTAATAAATTTTTATTTTGTCGGAATCTTTATAAAATTGTTTTCATGAGAACTGAAATGATTAACAAAAATAAAGCTTTGTTTGTCGTTGTTGTAGCTCTGCTTTGCGTAAATCTTGTGTCTGCCACGGACCTTCTTATTCATGTAGACAATTCAGGAAATGCATTGTTTCTTGGAAGCACGCAGGAGAATATTTCTTCTTCCCTTCCTGCAGGAGTCTCAGTGACTGGCGGCCAGATAAACGGCCAAACTTCCTCAAGGACATCAAAATCTGGAGATGTATGGACTTTTTCTTATTTCCTTCCTAACTCCAACATAGAGGTATTCCTTCCCAAGGGAGCGAGGATAACGAACACGAACGGAGAAGTCTACATCTCAAATGACCAAATAGTTATCTACAATGAAAACCAGATTTCAGTTTCATATATTATTGACGAAAATATTTCTTCAGGCGGAAGTTCGAAGCTTGCATTGATTGCATTGATTATTCTTATTGTTGCAGGAGGAGTTATCTATTATTACAGAAAGAAGATAATAAAAAAGATTGGGAAGCCGGAAAAAATCAATGTCATCCAGAGCGTGCTTTCTGAAAGGGAGAACAAAGTTATTGAAATCCTAAAAGAAAAAGGAAAGATAAAAAGCTCTTATCTAAGGAAACTTTCCGGGATTCCGAAGGCCTCGTTCTTCAGGCACATACAAGAACTGGAGAAAAAAGGAATCATAGAGCGTTCTGGCGAAGGAAGAAACAAGTTCATAGAGCTGAAAAGTTAGTCTCAAATAAGTCTCATTCTCGTTCCGGACAGAATACATAAAGAATTCTTGCCTTGATATTCCATGGAAAAAAGCACTCATACAAGTGAAAGGAGGTATAAAATGAAACAAGCAGAAAAAACAGCGCTTTTAGTTGTTATGACTTTTGTGCTTATGGCAGGACTTGCGGGCTCTGCGACTATGGTGTCTGCAGCTAGAGGAGATTTTGGCGTGCGCGTAACAGGAGAAGCGATAGCCCAGGGCGTTGCCAACGGACACGTTAAGGGAAATGCGGAGTTCAATGATAATGGAAGAGTCAGGAATGTCGCCCAGATAGAGAATGAATACAGGATAAACAACGAGTCTAATGTTAGCATCGGCCAGCATCTTGATGACATAAACAAGATGGCAGGGGCAAATGCGGCAGCAAGCGGATTCGCTCAGGTAAGCCACGGGACAGGATGGGCAATAAGCAGCGACAATCAGGGAGGCTTCGCACAGATAACTTTGATTGAAAGATCATTCGTTAATGTGACAAACGCAACCACCGGAGCCAATTCAACAGAATTCTCGGTGGGGAATGGAGTATTGAAGCTGACAGGGATGAACGCACTTAACCTTCAGCTGGCGTCCTCTTCGGGAAACACTTTTGTGTTTAATGTCTCAGGGGCAGGAGATGGAACTCTTACTTTAACCAAGGAAACGTCATTGCAAGGATTCACTGTATGGTCCGGAGATCTTGAAATGAACTCGGGAACTTCTTACAGCATACATGTCGCGACACTTGACAGCAAGGTTATCGGAGAAGGCGTCGCTAACGGCCAGGCACATGTGAATGTTCCGCATGGAAGAGCTCTAGGATTTTGGGCAAGAGTTTGGAACTTCTTCGGATTCCATAACCAAAACCAGAACAACGCTAGCACAAACACAACAACCAATGTGACGACAAATGTGACAACAAACGACACTAACTCGTCATAAAAATTTTATTTTATTTTTTATTTTTTATATTTCCATTCCGAGAATTTCTCTTAGCAAAGATGTTCTAAAAAAAGGCTTTGTGGGCTGGCCCGTCTTGTGCCTTCTCCCGCGCCCTTTTAAAGAGACATCCATATTCATTTCACTTAACAAATAATAAAGTGTGGCGTCCGGTTCTCTGGATTCGATATGCGCCCTCGTTTCAGAAGAGAGAAGTGTTTGTTCAAGCGCAGCCTGCAAGGCCGGAGAGGCATAGCGATACGCAGGAGAAACTCTTATGTGCTCAACCAATTCTTCGTATCTTGTTGTTGTCAGCATTTTACGACTTTATTTACCCATATCTTTCAACTTTTTCAGGACGTCATCCAGCTCTTTTTGCGCCGGAGATTTTCCTGTGGGTCTTGGCCTCGGCTGCGGCCGAGGTTGCGGAGGTGGAATCAAAATCCTTCTTTCCATCGGCCTTTGTGGAATAGGATTGTAAGGGCTTGATGGGCCCGGACCGAATCTTGGACCACCGCTTGGCCCAGATCTTCTTCCGCCTTTGAGCTTAAGCCAGAACATTCTGAGCTTGCCTCTGAAAATAATTCCTATAGCAACCAGAACAATCAAAATAAGGAGTATCCAAATCCAGAGGGTTGAGCCTCCTGAACTTGTAGTATTTCCTGGGGAAGCTACACAGCATGTTTCGCTTGAAGGAGTGCATGAATATGTGGTGGTGGCCTGCTCACCAGAAACACAGGGCCCTGTTCTGCAAGCCCCCCCATTACCTTCACAATCAGAGAGGCCTCCTGAATTTGTATTCGTTGAACTTGAAACTGTACAGGTTCCTCCAATGCAGCAAGTTTCAGCCCCGCCAGTATCTGCTGCGCTCACAGGGTTTGCTCCCTTGCAGAATTGTCCTGAAGAGCATATCACTCCTCCTTGGTCTGAGCACTTTTGCTGCTGCTGCGAAATGGAGCAGCACTCCTGAAAAGAAGAAGGGCAAGAATATTCGCCGTAGACAGTTCCAGCATTTGACATGCAGGTTCCTGATGTAACACAATAATATCCAGAGTTCTGACAGTCCTGGAAAGTTGGTCCTCCGGAAGGGTTTGAGTTTGTGAATGTCTTTGGCCAGATAGATGCAAGAAGGAATGCAGTATCCCTTACATTGTTGTTCCAGCATCCGTTGGAACTTTGCGTGCTGAGAAGCCACTGCTTTGAATTCGATTTTTCTGTGACGTCCATACTCATGAAAGGATAAAGCGCGAGAGCAGTGTCATAAAGTTTGTCTCCTGAAACGCTCCAGTATTGGCTGTTCTGTTGGTCCTGCAGAAGAGACGTTTGGTATGTGTCATCGCCGGTCAAATAATAAAGGAATGCGTCAGGAAGATATTGCTGGTTATCATTAGCAAGAGTAATCAGATAAGGTATGTAAGATGATATGTCTTTCCCTGTCGCCTTCAACGCAAGAGCTCCCCAAAGCGTTCCTTCGTATGAGCAGGTGTTCCCGTTGGCAAGGCAATAAGAGCTGACTTGTTCAGAGGTTGTCCCTCCTGCTGCGGCAGAATTCGCTTGGTCAGAAACATGAATCGTTGAAGAAGATGGCTGCTGATACAATAAAGTCGTTATGAAATTATCGGTGCAAGATACCTGAAAGTCTTGGTTGTAGCACGAAGGCCCTATCTGGAGCCAGTATCCATTCGGAGAAATAATCAAACACCCTCCAGGGTTGCCGCTGATTTTTTTGTCCGTTCCGATGTCTATGTTGAACGGCCTTCCGGCATAAGTGACTGTGCATGATGTCGCATTCTGAGGTTCAATTTCAAGATACCATGTCAGGTCCGTGGGGGTCTTGCTTTGATTAGTAAGCCAGTTTTGCGCATTTGTAGTGTCTGCTCCCACATTGTCAAGTGCGAGAACCGCTTGTGCAGTAGTTTTTACATTGCATCCTCCGTTAGGCCAGCATTGCTTCGTAGATGAAGGGTTTGAGGATGCGTTCGTGACCTGAGCCTGGCATAAATCGTCGGCCCACAAAGCAAAAATCTTTTCTTCTGTTGAAAAAGAAGAGCAAGTTGATCCAATTTTCGATTTGTTTTCAAGGCAGGAATATGCATTTGCAACCTTCTGTTGTTCAGTCGTAGAATTCGTTGCTGCAGATACGCTGACAGCAAAAAGCGCGACGATAATCACTGATAAAATCAGAAGTCCGAATACCACCCTTTTTCTCATTCTCTATCAAAGGATGAGTTGTTTTTAAATATTTTTGAACTGGAGAATTATTTTTTCTTCGCCCTCTTCTTAGCCATCTTCTCGGCATATTTTTTCTTTCGGGATTTTTCATCTTCGGCCTGCGCAAATTTTCTGGCCATGAAGTTCACGGGATTTTTGTATCGCATTTCTTCTTCTGTTGGAACCGCGCCAACGCCCTTGTAATAATCCTTGTCGTAGTTCGGAGGTGGAACGAGCTTATTTCTGTAGCTCCATAGAATCTGGGATTTTATGTATCCTTCCTGCATTGGCACCGGATTTTTTTTGTTCCAATCATAAAGTTTTTTTTCGACCTCTGAACGGTCCATTCCTATAGACCTTAAAAAATTCAATAATATGAAGACCGAGCGCTTTCTTCCGTCTTGGACCCCGCGAAGAATTGTTTGTATCGCAGGAGGGAAATTTTTTTCAGAGAAGTCAGAGATTTGCACCGGCTTGAAATCCGATTGTTTTTTCTCAAAGTTCTTTTCCTCCTCCGGAGCCTGGTTCTTGTGCCAGTCCAAAGCTTCCCTCAAAAGTTCAGAGGCCTCGTTTTCTTTTATATCAGGAAGAAAATTTTTTATCTTGGCTGTCAGGGGATTTGCGTCTCTTGGCTGAAAGTTCTCCAGCTGTTCAGGAGTCAGGACTATGCTTGCCAACGCGGTCTTTTCATGAAGGGAATATGGCATTCTAAAAAGATGCCTTGGAGAAACAAGGATTAGATCAGGCATGACTTCTTTCGGGGCGCGGAAATCCTTCACATATTTGTTCGGCTTAGTCAAGTCTGAAATTTTTTTGACCAACTCTTGTTTTGTTGCGCTTATTATGAAGTTTGTAAGAATTCTCGGCCACTCCGGAAACATGTCTGAGGTTTTCACTCCATTTATTTCTTCCGGGAAGGCTTTACTCGGAATTATCATATGGAACCCTTTCGAGCCCGAAAATTTTATCCCCACGTTTTTTACCCCGTAGAATTTCAGAACTTTCAATATTTGCTGCGCGAGGATTTTGCTGTAATCAAGGTATTTTGAATCTATGTCAAGAAGAAGATCCCAACCGTCTCTTAGTTCATTAAGTTTCTCTGCAGGCATTCCAGTCTGTATTTCAAGAGGATTTCCCCAGAGCTCCTGAGAGCAGTGAAAACTTGTCGCGCCGCGCTTGACCAACTCGAAAACATCTGCAGGATATTGAAACATGTCAGGACGCTTTCCGAATCCTTCGAAGTACCTAGGAATGACTTCCCTATTTTTTGAAAATTCAAAGAGAGTCTTTTGTATTTCAGGCTTGGAATAATAAAGATGAGTGATTCTTCTAACTCGCGCCTCTTTCTGGCTGATTTCTTTTTCGGCCATAAAAGAACATGGTTGCATAGTATAAATGTTTTTATATCGGAAATATATGAAGAGTCATGACCATACTTACAGACAAACTTCTCATCACGAAACAAGCCCCTGTTCCGCTTCTTCCAGGAGATACTATCGAGGCCGCTTCCGTTCATGGCAGGCCTATTGAAGAATTAATAGAAGAGCTTGGGAAAGCAGGCATGGAAGTTTCGGTGCCAAACTCGGAAAAAATGATTTACTACAGAGTCTATGAGGGCAACAGGAAAAAAAAGAGAAGGTCAAGGGTTCCCTTGAAGACTGTAATTCCTGATTCAGCAAAGACATTAAGGATATATCTAAGAATGGAAAGCGGATTGTCAATGACTCTTTCGGATTATAGAGACACGATTCCATTTCAACCGGAAGTCGTAGGAAGCTTTGTGAATATGACCAAAGGAGCGAGGTTTGATTTCAGGTATGAAGGAAACAGGAATGAAGACGACGTCAGGGCAGAGATAGAATCTATAAAAGGTTTCTTCGGAAAATTCTATTCCTGAAAGATTTATATAATTACCCTATTCTGTATAATAACAATACTTAAAAGCGCAATCTTGCTTACAAAAAAATGCACGTAAAACTCGAGAATCCTGGCACGCTGTCGAAGGCGATTGACATAATTTCTGAGCTGGTGATGGAAGTCCGAGTGAAGGTCGACAACGAAGGGATGAGCATAACTGCGATGGACCCTGCGAATGTTGCGATGGTGCACTTTGTGCTTCCTAAGAGCGCGTTTTCTGACTTTGAAACTGACGAGGAAACTCTGGGGGTGAACCTTGACGGATTGAAGAAAATTTTAAGGAGATGTGGAAGCCATAGCACATTAATAATGGATAGGCAGGAAAACATGCTGAACATTCAGATTCTTGACAAGATAAAAAGAACTTTCAGGCTGGCGCTGATTGAAATTGAAAGCGAAGAAAAAGAAATGCCAAACCTCGAATTTAGTTCGCTCGTTGAGCTGAATTCCTCTGACCTTATTGATTCTGTTGAGGATTGCCTGGTTGTCGCTGACGCGTGCTCTTTCATAATAAAGGGCGGAAGATTCATAATCGAGGCAAAGGGATTGAACAGCGCGAGCTCGGAATTTTCAGGGGACGAAGCGAAGATTGCGGCAGAAGACTGCAAATCGCGATACAGCCTTGAGTATCTCCAGAAATTCATAAAGGCCTCAAAGCTAACAGAAAAAACAACATTGAAGTTCGCGAACGACCATCCTTTGAACATGGCCGTGAAAAGCCCCGAGATGGAGATTTCTTTCCTGCTCGCTCCAAGGGTTGAGACCGAGGATTAAAATTAGTGGGCTTGCCAGTTTACTTCTGATTGAGGAAAAACCCCCACAAAAGTTGGCGTGCAACTGTCAGCTAATGTCCAGTCTCCAAATCTTTTACATGTTGTAGTGTTGCTATTTATGTCTATAGTACATGTCCAGTTGCCTGAGAAAGTTCCATCCCCAATACGCTTAAGGTAGGTGGCAAGATGGGAAGAATTGCTAAAGAAGCATGTTCCATTTGGTTTCGCCATACCTTTTAAATATTCATTTAGAGAGTTTATTGAGTCTTGAATTTGGGATTGATTATCTCCTAATGATAAGTATTTTTGAATCTCTGCAGGAGTAAGCGAGACAGATTCATTTAATACTACCTGGTAAAGAGAACAATTATTTTTTCCGACAGAGCTCATACTAAAAAGAGATGATCCTGTTAAGTTCCAACCCACGTCGGAAATAATACTTCTGGTCAAGGTATAGTTTGTGGAAGAACAATTTGCAGAAGACGCAATAAAACAATTCATATCTTTGCATATAGAGTGGTAAGTGAGATTACTTGAAGAGTTATTAAATAAAAATAATGCGATTATGATAATAGCAACAATAGAAAATAGGATGATTATTATTTCCTTTTTTTCCATACTATTATCAAGCAGTTTTTGAAACTTTTAAAACTATTGAATATGTAGATTATTCTCTAACATATACTTCCCAAACGATAAATTCTTTTAAAGGGGTCCAGGCTGCTATTTTCACTATAAAATGACACTCCCTGGTCGAAACCCCGTGACTTCTATTAATTTTCATAGTCCTTTGGACGTCAAGCATAAGTTTGACTTCTATAGAGTTGAGAAGAGATTCTCCAGAAACCATATGGATTTCTCTAACTCATCCCTATTTTATAGAGATGAAAGGAGGTTAATGAATAAGAATGAAAAAATTTATGAGTAAGAAGGTGACTGTGTTCGGCAAGGCCGTCCCTGTTTTTGCAATCGCAATTCTTGGACTTGCTTTGGTCACGGCTGCAATCATACCTTATTTTGCTCAGATAACTGGAAATGTGACTGTTAGTCAAGGTTTGTATGTTGATCATATAGGAAATTCCTATAACACTCCAATAAGTACAAATTTTGATATGACCTCATTGGAATCAAAGACAATATTTGATAACCATACTCTTATCAACAATGCTGATGTTGGTGCAACTGTTAATTTGGATACAGGTTGTTCGGCAGCAGCAACGAATTGTAATGGAGTAACCTATGAAAACTAT